>CAMORK010000001.1 GCA_946623755.1 uncultured Butyrivibrio sp.
CCATTTCTGGTATAAGAGTCTTATTGTCGTCACACTTAACTTAATGACATTGCGCAAAATGCAGGGGAGCTCCTGAAGTATTACGATCTATAAATCACCGGAAGCGGTATTTACAGCACATCTTATACCTCAGCGCTGTCAGGTGTATTAGCCATTTCCTTCTTCTGAGCAAGGTACTTCTTGATAGCCTTAAACTCTAGGAATGCGATAAGTGCGATGAGAAGTGCATCTACAGCATAGAGGATCTTAACCCATGTAGGAAGTCCTGTATTGACGTTCTTATCGTAAGCACGGCTGTTAACAACAGTGTAGAGAATGTTCTTTGAAGCCTGTCTCATAGCGATAACAGATGTAGCTGATGTCTGATCTGTCACTGTTGACTGGGGTGTCTCATATGTTGCAAGCATGAGGTCACAGCCGTTTCTGATCATTCTGTCTGAATCCTGGTAACCGTAGCCACCGAAGTAGTCAGTCTCTGCAAGGCCTCTGAAGCCCCACTCATCACGAAGAACTGTGTTGAGAAGTTCTGGGCAAGCCTCTGCAGGAACTGTTCCGATGTTGTTGAAAGCTACCATTGTTGCTGCAGGATTAGCCTTCTTAAATGCCATCTCAAATGACTTAAGATATACTTCACGAAGTGACTGCTCGTTCAGCCATGTGCAAAGGAAGCCTGTTCTGTTGGTCTCCTGATCGTTGGTTGCAAAGTGCTTAACGTATGAGTAAACACCGTGAGCTCTTGCTCCGTCAACAGCCTTAGCGCACATCCATCCGGCAAGAACGCCATCCTCTGAATAGTACTCAAAGTTACGTCCTGCGAAAGCACTTCTGTGTGTGTTTGTAGCAGGTGCATACCAGCCTGAAACATCCATCTCGTCTGCCATCTTACCGATTGAATCACCGAAAGCATATGCAAGATCCTTGTTCCATGTGCATGCGATCATTACTGCTGCAGGGAATCCGATTGAACCCTGACCTGTGAAGTTGTTGTTGATGGAAGCAGGTCCATCACAGTCATAAGTCATGACTTTATCTATAGAATCAACTGCTGATGTCTCATAGCCGCCGAGTGCGATAAGGGTGTTCATCTCTGAAACTGTGAGCTCATCAAGCAGTGAATCCCACTTAGCATCATCATAGTCTACGCCGCGAAGATCTGCGAGCTTAACTCCGTTCTTGGCGCCTGTTGTAGGCATTACATCTGCATCATTGTTGTATGCAGTAGGATCATAGTTAGTCTCGTTAAAGTATGTTGCCTTGTATGCATCTGACATTTCGAAAGATGTAGGTGCCTTTGTAGCCTCATCATAGTTGGCAAATCCGTCTGCTCTTGAAAGGTATGTAAATGAATCTCCCTCAGCAAATCCGAACTGATTTGTAGCTGCTACGAAGTCAGACTCACGCTTGTTTGACTCGTCGTAAACAACCTTTGAATCAACGGTTACAGTCTCACTTGCGATCTTATTGTGAGCATCTGTATTGATTGAGATCTGGTAATCTCCTGCATCGAGAACATAGCAGCCCTCACCATATGTATCATAGGAAGCCATATCTTCAAGAGCAAAAGAGATATTAACTGTCTCTGAAGCACCAGGCTCAAGGACGCCTGTCTTTGCAAACTCGATAAGGTTTGCAGCTGATTTCTCAATTCCGCCGTTTGTATAAGGAGGGTTGTAGTAAACCTGAACAACATCCTTACCTGCAACGCTGCCTGTGTTAGTTACTGTTACATCAAATGAAACTGTCTTTCCGTCGTTGTTTACAGGACCCATCTCCTGGCTGAAGGTTGTGTATGAAAGGCCGTATCCGAAAGGATATACAACTGCGCTGTCATAATCAAACTCCATGTTGCCTGCCTCTGCCTCTGCAAAAGCTGTCTCATAAAATCTGTATCCAACGTAGATACCTTCTACATAGTTAACAAATGTCGGATAAGACATTCCGCCCTCGGCGAACATATTCTCAAATCCAAACTCAGACATATTCGTGTAATCGAAATCACCAAAGTTATTGGCTGTAGGTGTTGCATGAAGATCTGCAACAAATGTATCTGCAGTCTTTCCTGAAGGATTTACCTGTCCTGCAAGGATCTCACCAAGTCCATCAAAACCGGTCTGACCTGTTCCGGGGCAATAGAGAACTGACTTGATCTGTGAGTAATCATTTACAAAGCCAAGCTCCATAGCGTTAGCTGAGTTTACGATAACAATAACCTTGCTGTAATCTGATGTAACCTTGTCAAGAAGAGCCTTCTCTCTGTTTGAAAGCTCAAGATATGACTTATTTGCATCAAGGTCGTCAGCCTGCTCTGAGTAACGTGTTCCTGTGCCTCCAAAGAAGCTGTTTGGATCGTAATTGTAAGTATCAACGCCGTCGTAGCTGACAGGAAGATCGGCTCCCTCACCACCTGAACGTGCGATGAAGAAGATTGCCGTATCAGAATAATCTTTTGCTGAAGTGAAGAGATCCCCATACTCCTCAATTGTAGGCTCCGGAATTGTCCAGTCCTGACCCATCATTCCAACTGAAGGTCTTGAATCTCTCCAGCCCTTGTAGAAATCTACAAGTTCCTGGTTGTACTCGATTCCTGCATCTGTAAGGCCCTGAAGGAAGTCAACGGTAGGATATGCTGCAGAAAGCGCTCCCGATCCGGTTCCGCCGTAGATAGGGTTGGTTGAAGACCATCCAAATACGTTTACCTTGGTTCCTGATGCAAGAGGAAGAGCTGCTGAATCATTCTTAAGAAGAACAATGCCCTCCTCTGCGATCTGTGTGCAGAGCTCTTTTGCCTGCTCGGAGGACTCATCCGAAATCTTTCCTCCGCCCATTGCCATGTTTACCATTGAGTAAACAGGTCCCAGTAAGATATTGGTAACAACAAGTACCAATGCTAAAAGAAATACAAGCCATGCCTGCTTTCTTACAAAGCCCTTTAAAGGCTTCTTAATTTTGATTGCTGCGATTGTACAGATGATAGCTGCAACAAGTACCACACCGATGATGACCAGCTGTGGGATCATTGTATTAATGACAGCAATGACGTCAGCAATGTTGATAGATAACATATTCTTTTTCTCCTTCCCATTTAAAAAAGATTTTTCTTTTTCATTTATCAAAAAGGGTGGTCAGCCCTTTACGATCCTTTAGTTACGCATCCTTCTTTGGTGTCTCGGGGAATATTATCTTGTTGACAAAGAAGAATACCACCATGGACACTCCGCCGTTAAGCACTGTGGTTCCGATGTTGTATACCCAGGCCGGAACAAACTTTCCTGCAACTGCTACCCACACACAATTTATGGAATTAACTATGCAGGTGATCACTATGAAAGCTAAAACGTACCATGCAATCTGCCTTCCCGGCTTTTCGTGATTTCTGAACACGAACAGCTTCTGGATAGGAAAGTTTATGCACTCTCCGATTATCATGGCGATCATGTACGCCGTAAAATATGCAAGTCCTCCGTGGGCCTGATCATATCCAAGGATATTCCATTCAAAGGTTTCTCCGAACAGGGTAACCGGTATTCCCGGCCATCCAAAGCTCCTGTCGCCCAAAAAGGCAAATGCAGCCGGCAGAAAAGTAAGCAGCAGATACTTAAACACTGTGATGGCGTTACTTACTATGACAAACAATCCGCCTTCCCTGATCCACTTGGCTACTGCAGGATGTTTTTTTTCAAAATCATTCCAAAATTTCATTTTCAACCCCTCACTTTTTTAACTTTGCCTCATAGGCTTTGTTCTTCCTGCTGTTTCTGAAATATCCGCCTATTATGGCTCCAAGGCCCTTAAAGAAATGACCGTTCACAAGACTAACAATTCCGTCTGCCATCTCCATGCTGACAGCACCACCGGTCATCTTTGCCATAGCCCTGAAAGGCATGTTGTATATGAAAAGAGTGTTCAGATCCGGAATACCTTTATCGTCAGCCTTTTTCTTTATTGCAGTAAGCCGGTTATAAGCAAACCTTGCAAGGGAGCTCTTTGCGTAGTACATCTGGCAAAGGGCATCATTTCTTGTAAGCTGTCCACTCCACTTTCCATCGGGAATCGCTCTTCCGAGAAGCTTCTCAAATTCAGCATCTCCAACATTCTCGATCTTACCGGTGTAGTAGGCCTGCATCTCATCCCTGTTGTATGGAAGCTCAGATACTGTTCCCTGTATCTCAACCTCTGCGCAGAGCCTTATATCTGCACTGCTGCTTCCAACCATGATGTTGTATCGCCCGCCTTCTACCTCCCAGGCATCAGCTTTGACGTTATAGAAACGGAATGTCTTATCGTCAAAAGAGATTGTCACCTTCTGAGATTCACCGGCTTTTAAATAAACTTTCTTAAAGCCCTTCAGCTCTTTTGCGGGTCTGAAGACCCTGCCATCCGGAAGGGATACATAGAGCTGTACAACTTCAGCACCATCCATGTTTCCTGTATTCTTAACAGTAAGCGAAACTCCGCTGTCATCAGCTGTTATGTCAGAGTATTCAAAGCTTGTGTAAGAAAGTCCGAAACCAAAGGGATACAGAACCGGAATTTCTGCCGTATCATAGTATCTGTAACCAATGTAAAGACTTTCTCTGTACTCAGATGTCCTCTGCTGGCTGGGGTAGTAGCGGTAAGCAGGTGTATCCTCATGTCTTCTCGGAATTGTCTCTGAGAGCCTGCCGGATGGGTTGATAGATCCGGTAAGGATATCAAGAGTAGCACCGGCACCTGCCTGACCGTTTAAGTAGCAGTGAAGCAGAGCTTTGAAATAATGGTGCCACGGCATCTCTATGGCAGATCCCGCACTAATAACACCGACAAGGTTTGCGTTAGCCTGTCCCAGCTCCTGAAGGAGCGTTATCTGATTCTGAGGAATCCTCATATGTTTTCTGTCCATACCCTCAGATTCTGAGTTTTCATTAAGACCAAAGAAGAAAAGAACTATATCTGCTCTTGAAGCCAGATCCAGAGCCTCCTGTTTGGTCTGGGCATCTTCCTCTCCGCTTCTTGAGTATCCGCGGCTCATGCCGACAACCTGCAGGTCATAGCTTGAAACAAGCTCAGATACTGTCTCGACCTTAGTTGGATTAACAAGGGATGATCCTGCTCCCTGATATCTTGGAACAAAAGCAAAATCACCGATTATGGCAACTTTAGCCCCCTTCTTAAGAGGAAGAATATTATCCTCATTCTTTAAAAGTATCGCGCTCTCAGCTGCTGCCCTTCTGGCAACTGCGTGATGGGCATTTTTGTCAAACTGTTCTTTTCTGCCCTTTGCATTTGATGTAAGTGTCATGACGGCATCGAGAAGTTCATCCACCCTCTCATCGACATCTTTCTCAGAAATCTTGCCGCTATTAACTGCATCTATCAGTTCTCTTGCAGAATCAAGTCCGGGATTTGGCATCTCAAGGTTTGAGCCTGCCGCTACACCCAGGGCATGGTCATTACTTGCGCCCCAGTCGGTGATCACGATTCCGTCAAATCCCCACTCGTCCCTGAGTATCTCTTTTAACAGATGCTTATTCTCGTTGGCATAGGTGCCGTTAACTTCGTTATAAGCTGACATGATAGTCTTGGCGCCGCCCTCTTTGACTGCAATCTCAAAACCGGTCAGATATATTTCCCTCAAGGTTCTCTCATCTACAACCGAGTTCATAGCCATTCTGCGAAGCTCCTGAGAGTTGACCGCAAAGTGCTTGGGACAAGCATATACTCCCTGAGACTGAATACCCCTCACATAGGAAGCTGCCATCTTACCTGCAAGATATGGATCCTCTGAGAAATATTCAAAGTTTCTTCCGCAGAGAGGGCTCCTCTTAATGTTAAGTCCCGGTCCGAGAAGTACATTTACTCCAAGTGCCATAGCCTCTTCCCCAAGGGCCTCGCCAAGTGATTCCCCAAGGTCCTCGTCCCAGCTGTTTGCTATTGTCGCAGCAGTAGGAAAACATGTCGCAGGAAGTGACTCATTAAGTCCCAAATGATCTCCGGCACCGGCCTGTTTTCTGATGCCGTGAGGTCCGTCCGAGCAAAAGATTGAAGGGATTCCAAGTCTTTCAAAATCCCTTGTTTCCCATTCGCCTTTTCCGCTTAAAAAAGCTGCCTTTTCTTCAATTGTCATCTTTGAGATTATGTCCTGATATTTCACGATTCCTCTCCTTTCGCTGACTTTATACTAACACGCAAAAAAAATCGTGCCGTTTTTGTCACAAACGGTACGATTTTTGTCATGAACGGTAATTTAATTATCTGGTGTGTTTCTCTTTCTTTTCCTCATACATGTTGTCATCCATGCGCTTTAGGAAAATATCTATGGAATCATGGGCAGGCTCGTAAATACTGTATCCCAGCGAAAGTGAAAGCTTATATCTTCGCTCCTCGGTCTCATTAAACATCTTAAGTTCATCCCTTATGCTCTCAACTATGCTCTGCATCTGCTTCTCGTTTGCAGACCTTAGCATAACGATAAACTCATCTCCGGCAAATCTTATTGCAACCGCCTCATCCGGCTTTGCAAAGGTTATGACCCTGGCAACATCGATCAGTGCTTCATCACCATAGGAATGACCATAGGTATCGTTGATCTGCTTGAAGTAATCAACGTCTATCATGATACCTCCCAGAGTTTTCTTTTCTCTGGTACTGGTCTCAAGCATGTAATCAAGGTACGCTCTGTTATAGAGTCCTGTAAGCTTGTCCTGATATGAAAACTCATTCTGAATGGACATATAGATGGCCGTCAGACCAACTCCCATTGACACCCATATGAGAGATACTCCATAGAACAGTACCTGAATCCCGCATCCCAGAATGACGGGGCTTAACATGACAAAGAGCGGGAAAAATCTGGGCTTTCCATATCTCTTTTCATAGGATTTATATATATAGATGCTGAACAGCACATACCCGATATCTACCATATAAAAGGCATAGTTAAAGGGAAGTCTGTGATAAACATTGTTCTCATCCAGATAAAAAATGATCGGCAGGAACATATTGATCAATGCAATGGCAACCAGCACAATGGCCGGAATGAATGCATAGGTATATATTCTCTTGACCCTGGCCTTCGATTTGTATAATTTGAGATCCTCATAAAGGCACCAGGACGCAATAAATATCGGATTGACAGCAAAGCAAAAGGTATTAGTCAGGATGCCGACTACCCTCATAAACTGCCCGGGTCTGCCATCCACCAAAAAAGACAGGGAATCTACAACACAAGCCACCATTGTCATAATAGTGATCATTGAGAATATTCTGAGTTCCGGCTGCTTATTTGAACGACTGATCCTGCTGCTGTAAAGAAGTGCTTCCAGAAGCACAAATCCCACATAATCCTGAATCACGGTTCCGTATATACTCATGCTGTTCCTCCGCGAGGTATAAGTATTTTAAGCTCAAACCAGTTTTTGCTCACGTCAAAAGTGACATTCCCGTGATATTTTTCAACAGTATATCTTATACTCTTTAACCCAAAACCATGACTGGCTTTATCCGCCTTGGTAGTCACGGGATAACCGTTCTTTATCTTTATCTGGTTTTCGCAATAATTGTTTATCTGTATTATAACAAAATTTTTCCTGGGTGACACAGACAGGTGAATAAGTCTCTTTTCCGGATCTTCAATAAGCGAAACGCTCTCAATTGCGTTATCCAGAGCATTTCCGAATATGGTACAGATATCTGCAACATGCATAAAATCAAGTATATTTCCATCTGCCACACAGGTAACTTTGATATTGTTTGCTCTGCAGTTCATCATTTTTCCGGCAATGAGAGTATCCAGGACGCTATTGCCCGTCTGCAGCTCCGGCGAGTAGGATTCAAGCTCCTGCTCCAGGGAGTCTATCCACTCCTGACGCTGTTCCTCGCTCATATCAGCGCGAAGTCCTGCAATCTGGTGTTTTAAGTCATGATATTTGATGTTGATCATATCAAAAGTGGTCTGATAGTTTCGGTATTTATCATATTGGGCTTTGAGCATTGAGTGGATGTTACTCAGCTCTTTTTCCGCAAGAAACTCGCAGATACGGCTCTGATAAACATAAAGGATCATGATACCCGCCACATCCACAAGAGTCCTTACGTAAAAAATATCAGCTGCAACGTCTACAGAAAAGGGCGTGTTAGAAACAATAAAACTCAGATTGCTGAATGCAAAGATCGCTGCGGCTATAAGCACTGCAGCCAGAAGTTCACGGGTATTTATCTCCAATTGGAATATTCCCCTTGTAATGCTCTTTTCCATGTGATGAGCCCATACAAATACAAAGGCATAAACCATGATCAGTATTACAATCTGGTTCACCACAGAATCATTGAATCTCTTGAAAAATGATGCCAGCTGCCATTCCAGAGAAGCCGCCAGCTCCGCCAAAAGAAATGCCCTTGCGCAGTAATAACCCACAACATTTATAGTATCCTCACATACAATATACATAAAAATGAACATGAAAAAAACTGCCACGAGCATGCAGGGTATCCAGAAGAATATGGGCAGATTTTTGGTAAATACAAGAAAAAGAGACTGCATCAGAAGCGAGACTGCTGAGATCACAATAAAACCACTCCTGCTGACCTTGCGCTTTAAGATAAGACAATAAGTAATACAGGCCAGCCATTCCGCAATGGCCGTATATAGTCTTGGTATATCCTGATAATAGTTTTCCATATCAAATTCCTGCCATGTAATCGGTAAGTGCTGTCATAAAGTCATTTTTCCTGGCGCGGCTAATGAGGAGCTGCCTGCCTGCGATAATACAGCTCCCTTTCTCGACACCGTCCACATATTTGAGATTTACAAGATAGCCCTTGTTGCTCCTGAAGAAATGATAAGGCGCAAGCTGCTGTTCAAAATCAGAGAGCTTGGCCCTTATGGTAAACTCTCCTGCTCCCGTATAGAAATTCAGGTTGTGCCCCTGGCTTTCTATATAAAAAATATTGTCGATATCAAGCTTTTTAACCCCGGATGACATCTCAATGGAAATGATATTTGATTCCTCTTTTTTAACCCTGCCAAGGGCCCTGTCAAGCTTTTGGGAAAAAGCAAAGTAACTGACGGGCTTAAGAACATAATCAAGGGCATCAACCTGATAGCCTCTTATGGCATAGCTAGTCATGTTGGTAATGAACATGATCACAACGTTCTGATCAAGCTTTCTTATCTCCTCAGCCGCGGTCATTCCATCAACAAGCTTCATCTCTATGTCCATGAGAATAATATCAAACTGACTTTTATAGCCGTTCGTGATCTCATCTCCGTCCCTGAACCTTGTGATCTTAAAGAGATTACCGCTCTCGTGCTGGTATCTGTCCACAAACTCAGTGAGCTGCTCAGCGTATGAATCTTCATCCTCTACAATTGCAAGGTTTATCATCTGAATATCTCCCATCTCTGTTACGTATTATTATACACTATTTATTGTTCATATGCCCCTTTGGCGATTTTCGTTGCAATCCTTCAGTGTTATAATGACTATCATGAAAATACAAAACAGATTATACATCATGAATATAAATTCGCTACAGGATCCTGAGCAGTTTGATGCATGGTACCGCAGGATGCCGGACTTCCGAAAAGAGAAAATAGATGCCTTTAAGCCGCATCACTCAAAGCTGTTGTCTCTTGGCGCGGGAATGCTTCTGGAAACAGCAATGAAGGACATCGGCATCTTGAGCTATGAAGTCATGCCTGATCCTGACAAGAAGCCACGTATTAAGGGACATGACAATATCTTTTTCAATATATCCCATTCCGGAGATGTCGTCATCCTTGGAATTTCAGACAGAGAAATCGGCGTAGATGTTGAGAAGATCAAGCATTTCAAAGACACTCTTGTAAACTATGTATTTGGAGAGGATGATAAATTTTTGGCAAAAGAGCTTATGGACAGCGAAGCGGATCCTGACAAAGTCTACACAAGACTCTGGACCGTAAAAGAAAGCATAATGAAACACAGCGGAAAAGGCATCGCAATGGAGCCAAAAAGTATTTCCCTGCGTCTTGAAAACGACAAAATAAAGGCTTCATCAGCCGAATATGACTGTGAAGCCTTGAATCTTTTACCCTTTGAGATAACAGATTACCGGATAACTGTATGCTCAGAGTACGATAAGTTTACTCTCCTGAAGCCATTTTGAGTTCTTCTTCATGGAGCTCCTGAATCTCATCTACAGCGGAAAGCATGGGTTTAACGTGCTTTCCTTTTATTTTTCTGTCAACGTAGTTCTGCGTAATCTTCATTACTGTTCCCGAAAGTACAAGTACACCTATCAGGTTCGGAATAGCCATCATACCGTTGAAAGTATCTGAAAGATCCCAGGCAAGAGTAAGATCCATTGTTGCACCGATCATAATAAAGATCACAAATACCAGCTGATAAATCTTGACTGCCTTCGTGCCAAACAGATACTCAAAAGCCTTGCTTCCATACTGACTCCATCCAAGTACCGTCGAGAATGCAAAGAACAGGATTGCGACAGCAATAAAGGCAGCTCCCGCCTTGCCATACACTGTTGAAAATGCCTCAGCCACAAGAGCAGTTGAAACCGCATCTGAAATCACTTCTCCGGTATCAAGGTTAACAAGGCCACTGGAGAGAACTGCAAAAGCTGTAAGGCTGCACACTACGATTGTGTCCGCAAGCACCTCAAAAATCCCCCACATTCCCTGTATTACAGGCTCTCTTACATTGGATGATGAGTGAACCATAACAGATGAACCAAGGCCCGCCTCATTGGAGAATACACCACGCTTCATTCCCCACTGCATAGCATAGGCAACTCCGCTTCCTACGATTCCACCGCCCACTGCTCTCATTCCGAAAGCTCCCTTGATAATTGAGGTGAATACAGCACCGGCCTTATCTATGTTGAGAACAATGATTACCACTGTGCACACCAGATATATCACTGCCATGAAAGGAACCAGTCTCTCGGTTACGGATGCGATTCTTTTGAGACCACCTACGATAACAAGGCCGGCCAGAGCCATAAGGATAGCACCTGTGAAAATATGAGGTATTCCAAAGGCAGAATTCATGTTGACCGCGATGGAGTTGATCTGGCTCATATTACCGATACCAAAAGAAGCGATCACGCAGAAAAGACTGAACATAACTGCAAGAAATGCTCCGATATGAGCAAAGCCTCTCTTGGAACCTAGGCCGTACTTGAGATAGTACATTGCGCCTCCGCACCATTCATTGCGCTCATTTCTGCGCCTGTAGTAAATACCGAGAACATTCTCGGAGAAATTTGTCATCATGCCAAAGAAAGCAACAATCCACATCCAGAAGATCGCGCCGGGACCGCCTGAGAGAATAGCCGCTGCAACACCTGCAATATTACCGGTTCCGATAGTCGCAGCAAGAGCGGTACAAAGACTCTGGAACTGTGAAATCTGCGTATCATCCTTGCCTGTGTGGGCCGTGACATGCTTATCCTTGAAAATTCCGCCGATTGTACTCCTGACCCAGTGTTTAAAGTGAGAAATCTGGAATACTCTTGTGAGAATTGTCATTAAAATACCGGTTCCAACCAGTAAGATCAGCATGGGAAGTCCCCATACAAAACCATTTACAGCATTGTTGATGTTCTCAACGGAAGTTAATAAATTGCCCATATGCATCTCCTCCTAACTAATCCTCAGATAAAGGAAAAAGGCGCACGAAATGTCTCGAACGCCTTTGTTCCCGGTTAGTATATCATACTGCAACGCATTAAAGCAATAAAAAGTTAAATTTATTCATCAAATAGTGGAGTTGAAAAATATCTCTCAGCCGTATCAGGAAGGACAGTAACTACTGTCTTGCCTTTTCCGAGCTTTTTGGCAAGCTTAATGGCTGCTGCCACGTTGGTTCCGCTGGATATTCCGCACATAAGTCCCTCAAGCCTTGCAAGCTTCTGAGATGTGGTTATGGCCTCATCATCTGATACCACATAGATATTGTCATAGATGGACGTGTTAAGGATATCAGGAATAATACCGTCTCCGATTCCCATCTGCATGTGGGTTCCGATATGTCCGCCGGCAAGGATAGCTGCATTCTCAGGCTCGGCAGCCCATATCTCAATGTCAGGATATTTGTCTTTTAACACTTCACCTATACCTGTAAGGGTTCCACCGGTGCCGATTCCGGAGCAAAAACCATGGATCGGCTTTCCTGCCTGCTCTATAATCTCAAGCGCAGTATGTTTCTTGTGAGCCATGGTGTTATTGGGATTTTCAAACTGCTGTGGTACAAAGACCTTTGGATCCTCATCGCGCATTTTAAGAGCTGTCTTTAAGCACTCATCTATACACTTTCCTATATCGCCGTCGTCATGGATCAGTACAACCTCTGCGCCGTAGTGTCTTATAAGCTTTCTGCGCTCTTCGCTTACGGAATCCGGCATGATGATGACTGTCTTATAGCCCCTCACTGCCCCCACAAGTGCAAGTCCTATTCCCTGATTGCCGCTTGTAGGCTCGACTATTACGGTATCCTCATGGATAAGTCCCTGTTTCTCAGCTTCTATTATCATGTTGAGCGCAGTCCTGGTTTTGATGGATCCGCCGATATTTGTCCCCTCAAACTTAACAAGTATCTCAGCACTATCCTCACCTGTCATCCTGTTAAGGCGTATCAGCGGAGTATTCCCGACTGCCTCAAGTACATTCTCGTAAATCATGACAAAACTTCCCCATTTCTCTGATTTAAAATATATCCTCTAGTATACCAAAAATATCTTGTTTGCAAACAAAAAGGCTGAAAACTCAGAGAATATCTGGATTTCAGCCTTCTTAATTCCAAACTGCATGAACGGTTTTGGAGTTGGTTATACTCCCCCGAGCAAGCCTAAAAACATCAAGTTTTTTACAAAACCAATAATTTATAGCCACATCTATCGTTCCAATACTTTGAACGCATTATGAACAAGTTTACGCTGTACTAAACAATGCTCTTCATCAAAAAGCTGTCATGTCCCCATCTATTCTTTAGTGATTCATCTTCTGATTTAAACTTAAGGTTTCTAAATAATAGATAGTTGTCTACTCCTTATATTTCCTGTTATTCTCCTCCATTTCATTCTGATATCCAGCAATGATAATTCCAGCGGGTAATGCAACAATAGCTATACCCAATACCGCTGATATCATTGTAATAAACTTTCCAATTGAGCTTGTTGCATAAACATCACCATACCCTACAGTGGTTAGTGAAATCGTTGCCCAATAGATAGCATCGTACATTGTTGGAAAAGTTTCCGGTTCAGCATTGAATATCACAAGCGCAGAAACAAGAACATAAGCTATAGCAAATCCACAAACTACAATTAAACTATCTTTCTGTTTTTTGAATACATTAACAATCATCCTGATGTTCTTTGAGTATCTAAATGCTTTAAATATTCTAAAGACCTTAAATGTTCGCATCAGTCTGAATATCTTAAGTAAACGAAAGCCTCTTTTAAGCACAGTTACTGAAGGCAATATTGATAGCAGATCAATAAGTGCCATAGCTGTAAATGGATATATTAAGAATGATATAGCGCCTCGCTTGAGTTTTAAATCTGCCGTGACTAATCTCAAAACATAATCTGCTATGAAGACGATAACAGTCACTTTGTCTATAATCTCAAATATCTGATTATTATCGTGAGACCATAGAGGGATTATACTGATGCTTATTACAACCATCATAAAGAAATCATACACTCGACTTAATTTGTCATCATCTTCTCCTACTTCAATAATTTGAAACAAACGTTCTCTCATTGTATTATTCGACATTACTAATCCCTTTTTTCTACTGTGGCAAGTTTCGAAACACATATAATAATTGGAAATACAGTTGCAACAAGGTTAACAACAAACATAACTCCTACAGTCCAATTTCTTTTCGTATATTTATACTTCCACTTCCATTCTATCGTCATATAGAGAATTTGTCTTTTAAAATCGAACCAGTTGCACAAATGCCCACGAGAATAAAGTAGAGTTAAGTGGTACAAGAGATGAAATAATAAAGCAAGGATATGATCCTTGCAAAAAATGAAAACCATAATACTATCTAATGTTATATCTACAAACTATTAAATTCATTAAAGAAGGGGCAGAGAATAATTTACTCTGCCCCATTTCTTCTATAGTCATTAATAATCAATATGTGTCAGTGGTTATTTCACCAGGTTCTTGTGTACTCAAATCGCCAATACTTGATATAGCTGCCAATGTACTGTCTTCTTTTTGAAATGCTATAGAAAAATACTGTATTCCTAAATCTAATGCCTTGATCTGTGTTCCCAAATCAACCGCGATGTTCTGCAAATCTGCACTTTCAAACGTATCCGAGACAAGAGTAAGATTACATTCCAATTTACCATCTGCACCAGCTACATCGACCATATACATATCACTGGTTTTGTACTCATCTGGAATTATTGAATCTACCTGCTTTTTAATAGGTCCAATTACAGATTCATCAGCCATTGTCATTTGGGCTGTTAATGTTCCGTCATCGTTAACCGTATAATATGTTGATCCAGCATCATCTCCGGTTGAGTATGTGCCATCTGATTCTTTATTCAAAGTGATATCCTTTTGAATAAATCCCACACCATTAGCGTATACTCCTTTACCAGCCACATCATCGTAAATGATAACATGAAATTTAGAGTCGCTATTCTTTTTTACATAATTTGTATACCAATCTGAAAGTGCATCTTCAGTACAGTCACCTTTATTTGCATGACAAACAGTTATAGTGCCAATCTTATTGTTGCCGCTACCGCTCATCATATCTACAATCTCAGCATTGTCATATAAATGTGTTTCTTTAGTCTCTTCTACCTGAGTATTTGTAGTTTCTGTGCCTGCAGTTGTAGTTTGTGTATCCGTAGTTGTAGTTTGTGTGTCTGTAGTAGCATTATTGTTTCTTGAGCCTAAAGCAAATATTAATATCCAAAATACTACTGTAACAGCTATTTTTATTTTAATGTCCCAAGTATTCTTTTTTCTCCATATCAATACCATTACAGGTGCAGGAAAGAAGAATATCCAGCCAAGAACCCACCATATCATGTTGTTCTTCTTAGGTGTACCACTTGCCTCGTTTGGATACCATGTGTATCCACAGTCTTTACAATACCCTACCGTAGCATGGACAATTCGCTTAGTATTTTTACCACGGATTTCTCCTTGGTTTTCTCTTTTGAACTCTATGTTTGTACTACCACATTTTGGACAACCTCTCTTGTTAAGCTGTTCCTGTTCTTTTAGCATATCAGCAGATATAGTAGCACCACAATAATCACAAGTTTTGCTTGTACCAATTTCAGCTCCACAACTCGGACACTTCATAGTATATCCTCCTCAAATTATGATTTCTCTTAATATTATACCCTTCAAAACGTAATATTGTGCATTAATTCTCTGAATCACCAATCACTGACAGCTTTGGTAGAAATACCATCCTATTTTTGTTATTATAATTGTACCAATACATCATTAGTTATTACTGATTTCATAACAATCAAACGACTTGTTTAGCGCCATTTTTAGGCTATAATTTGCGATTAAAGGAGTTATCATGTGCAATATTGTAACAATGAAGAATAATGTTGGTGACTCTTTTGAAGTTGCAGACATAAAAAAGGATATTATCGAGGAAATAATCAAGATTGCAGCAGAATGTAAGCTGATTGATACTATTTATCTGTTTGGTTCATCTCTGGAAAAAAGATGCACTAAACGGTCAGACATCGATCTTGCTATTGTGAGTAACGTAACAAGGTCAAGGTTGTTTAGGTCAAAATCATATGATGACTTCAAGACTAAACTCTATAGAATAAACGAAGATCAGGATTATGATATCTTGACATTTAATTCTCAGGCTGCACTTGATAAAAGCAAAGAGTTTGTTGCCAGAGATATACTAACGAAAGGGAAAATTATTTTTAAAAATGTTTGAAGAATACCTTACAAAATCGTTGTCTGATTTAGTATTGGCTCGCCAGGCAATTTGTAATTATCAGAGTAATAATGGACTTAAAGACATGAAGAATCTTGCTTCATATCATGTTCAACAAGCAATCGAGAAAATGTTGAAATATTGCATCTATAACAAGCAAAAAAAGACTGGAACGGCAGTAACTATCTGGATTCCAGTCTTTCTTGTCGAGCAGGGGAAGCAGGATTCGAACCCGCATGAACGGTTTTGGAGACCGTGATACTAGCCATTGTATGATTCCCCTATTCCGTATCTGCGCAACAGCGCGTCAACGAAACATAGTATAGCATGATGTACCATGTTTGTAAATAAGAAAAATTCATTCAATAATTAGCGCATTTGCGCCTATGAAATCCTCATATGAAATATCAATATTAAACACCCCCGCAGCGTACGGTGCCATCTCATACTGCAGGTAAACCAGTTCCAGATGATCATCAAAGAACTGAAGATTGGTATCCTCAAAGCTTGCAATCTCGTAATCGCTCTTATAAATCTCTTCCGGATCAGAGGAAAAGAAACGGTCAGCCTCATCGGGATCTGCCTCTGCATACTCCCTGGTTTTCTGAGTCATCAAGGTCTTGAATTCCTCCTCGGTTCCCTTGAAGATATCTT
Organism: uncultured Butyrivibrio sp.; assembly: GCA_946623755.1. Classification (GTDB taxonomy): domain Bacteria; phylum Bacillota; class Clostridia; order Lachnospirales; family Lachnospiraceae; genus Butyrivibrio. Next base: position 16,593 of record CAMORK010000001.1, read on the forward strand.
TGTTTGTAAGCCGCATGCCGCTCTCCAGGTCGTACACAAGCTGATAGTTCGTGCCATAGCCGTGAGCTGCGCCAACACCCATTGTATAGGTGACAACATCAACAGTCAGGAATCTGTCATTTATTATGTTTACATCCCATACAAGAGATTCATAGGTATCAAACAGATTCTCGTCATATTCATGATATGAACAGTCATCATCATGGTTGCCAGTAATCTCTTTTTCAAATCTGTTTTCCCCATATCTCTTATAGTTTACGGTCACCCATTATACCATATAAACAAAAAATAAGACCGAAGTGTTGCAACACACTTTGGTCTCAGTAATGCCAATTTTATCAACCCCGGATTTTCTACACCCATTGGGCACATTTTATCATATAGGTAGAAAGAATCTCTTGTGCAAATTTTAGTATCCCGATTTTTCTATGCCCAGAAGCAACTTTTTGCTGTATAGGTAGAAAGAACCTCTTTCCCTTCTATGATTTTCTACGCCCAAAGGCCACTTTTTTTCATATATATAGAAAATAAGGCCTTCCAAACATTTTCACCCCTGAATTTTCTATGCCCACAGGCTACTTTTTGCCGTATAGGTAGAAAGTTCGCATATAACAAGAAGGCGCCCGCCAAGGCGCCTTCTTAACCCATATTCACCAATATATATTAAAGGCTCTTAATGCTGTCTGTCTTGAAGATGAACTTGACGCTGCTGTCCACATCTTCGCTTGAACCGCCGAAGGATGTGTAGCTGTTTCCGGCTTCCTGGATTGCGCTCATTCTGTCAGCAAAATCTGTAAGATCACCGTCGAATGCTTCGTAGAGCTTCTTGATACCCTCTTCGTCAAGCTTTACAACACCGTCTAAAAGCTGCTGCATTCCGTCATCAAGAGTAGCTACACCATCGTCAAGCTTCTTGGCACCGTCGTTAAGCTCTTTAGCGCCATTGTTGAGATCACCGGCACCCTTAAGAAGATCCATAGCTCCGTCGTTAAGCTGGCTTGCGCCATCCTTAAGCTCTGCTGTTCCGTCGCTGAGCTTGTTTGCGCCTTCGCTGAGCTTATTTGCACCATCATTAAGCTCACCGCTCTTTGAAGCAAGAGTTCCTGTTCCTGATGCAAGCTGGTTTGCACCTGTGCTGAGTTCCTGAAGGCCGCCATCAAGCTGTGACACGCCGCTGTAAACCTGATTGGCTCCGTTTGCAAGAGCTGCTGTTCCACTCTGAAGCTGACCTGCTTTTGTCTCAACTGTTGACATTATGCCTGCAAGCTCTTCCGGATTAAGACCGATACTGCCAAGGCTTGCCAGTGTCTGATCAATTGCTGTAATAGCCGCACTTGTTGCTCCAACAAGCTTCTGATACTTGGCAACTGCTCCCATGCCTGCCTTGAGCTGTTCAACACCATCTCTGTACTGAAGTGCAGCCTGATAATATGAATTCACTGCTTCCTGTGCCTGAGCTCCGTATTTTTCTGCAGCTGCCTTAGCTGCCTGTGCCTGAGCCCCGTATTTTTCTGCAGCTGCCTTAGCTGTCTGTGCTGCTTCCATAGTCTTTGCAAGCTGTTCCTCAAGTGCAGTAATACGTGCCTTATACTCTTCTACTGATGTATCTCCGTTTAAGTCTGCCGCAAGAGAAGTTCCGAGCATTGCATCAGCATTACCTTCAGGTGTCAGGTTAGTAACATCAAAGGAAGTTGTACTGAAAGGCTCTGTTTCAGTAGTTTCAGGTACTGCAGACGTTTCTGGTACAACAGGTGTCTCCGGCACTGCAGGTGTTTCTGTTACTACAGCTGTCTCCGGTACTACAGGTGTGTCCGGTACTACAGGTGTCTCCGGTACTACAGGTGTCTCCGGTACTACAGGTGTCTCCGGTGCTGGTGTATCCTGTACTACAGGTGTCTCCGGCTGCTCATCATTTGTGATTGTGTCGGAGTCCACATCCTGCACTAATTCCTCATTATTATCCGGTATTTCAACATTTACAGTCTCAGTAGTCTCAACAGGACTCTGCTCTGCCTGAGCATCCTGTCCTTCCTGAGCCACCTGGCCTTCCTGAGCCTGCTGACCTTCCTGAGCTGCCTGTGCAGCCATTGCTGCTGCCTTAGCTGCTGCAGCTTCCTCAGGAGAAGGAAGTGCCGGAGTCTCCTCGGCAGATGCGGCAAGTGCCTGCTGTGCACCAAGAACCAGTCTTGTAGCATCCTCCTGAGATACAGATTCTCCTGCCATCTCTGCAATAGTGTTTGCTACATCTTCGTCCCAACCCTGACCTGTTGCAAGGAAGTTCTGTGTCTTTTCAAGTGCACTTCTCTTTGCAGTGAGTGCAGTAACATTCTGGTTCATTGCATCTGTAAGTCCGTTGATCCTTGCTTTGTAAGTAGGAAGAAGCTCGCCCAGTCCGCTTACTTCTCTGGCAAGGGTATTAGCACCGTCTGCCAGCTGGCTTGCTCCTGTTTTGAGAGCTGAAGATCCCTGTTTTGCAGTTGTTGCACCCTGTGCAAGAGCAGCTGCGCCATCATTGACCTGTGAAACGCCGTTTGTATAAGCTGAAATTCCATCTCTTAATGTTGCTGTTCCGCTTGCCAGTGTGCCTGCGCCATCACGAAGAGTGCCTGCTCCGTCATAGAGCTTGCTTGTTCCGTCCTTAAGGGTTCCTGCACCGTCTACAAGCTTACCGGTTCCGTCATAGAGTTTATTTGTTCCGTCATAGAGCTTATCTGTTCCGTCTTTAAGTTCTCCCGTTCCGTCCTTAAGCTCTTTTGCTCCGTCTACAAGCTTATTTGATCCGTCATTGAGATCTCCCATGTCATTTTTAAGATCCTCGATCTTATCAGAACCTGTGATATCTGTAAGACCAAAATCTGAGAGAATATCAGAGCTTGCCATTGTAATTGTCATACCAAGCTCAAAGTCTGTTGTGTCAGCAGTGATCTCAAAGCTGTTTGAAAGCTTTTCCTTGATATCATCTGCATCTTCAAGCTCATCCCACTTATCATCAGAGATATCAAGACTCTCTTTAAGTCCCGGGAGGGCAACACCCATAACCACATAGTTGCCACCGTCAGAGATAACCTTACCGTTTGATATCTCAACGTTTGAGAACTTGTCGGAATCAAGCATCATACCGGATACCATGGCAAATGGTGTGTAAACCTCGATATCTTTTCCATCGACATTAACTGTCTGCCTAGCGTTGTTCTCATACTCGAAACGGATTGTTACTCTTCCGCTCTTTCCGGCAAGTTCCTCAGGAGTGATCTCTTTTCCATCGAGGGTGTATGTGATCTTCATGGTAACAGGAAGCTGTTTGTCTGTAGTTCCCTGATAGTAAATATCTGATCCTTCAGCATCCCAGGTAAGTGTTCCGTCTCCGTTGTCCTTAAATGTCTCAGTGCCTTTCACATTGACAATATCCTTAAGCTCAGTAGTGTCTGAGATTTCAGATGAAGCTGTGGCATTCTTGAGCCACTCGCTTACGATCACGTCATTTACAGCTCCGTTGGCATCTGCTGTTACATATACTGTTTCAACCTTTCCGGCATCTGACTCAGAACCTGAAACTACGGAATTACGGGTTATCTTATCTTCGAGCTCTGCCTCTTCTGCAGTCTCTTCTACTGCTGTCTGAACCTGTGTATCTGTTGTTGTCTGGCCACATGCTACAGTCATAACTGCCAGCATTGCTGCCATAACTACTGATAATGATTTGATTAAGTTCTTTCTGATCATTGTTTTTCTCCTCCTCGAAATTAAGCTACTTTATGTCTGTGGAGTAAATCTCCGATATGATGATGTTCTTTTTCTTCTTTCTGCAGGCCAAATGTTGTTGCCATAATGAGCTTGTCAAATATCATGAACATGGCAGGCAGGACAAGAAGTACTGTAACCATACTGATAATGGCGCCTCTTGCCATAAGCATGCAAAGAGATCCGATCATATCGATACTTGATATAAGTCCTACGCCGAAGGTAGCTGCAAAGAAGCTGAGCGCACTTACGATAACTGATTTCATGCTGGTCGAAAGAGCTATCAGTGTAGCTTCCTTCTTGTCATGGCCACCACTTCTCTCATTCAGATACCTTGTTGTCATCAGGATCGCATAGTCAACTGTTGCACCAAGCTGTATGGTTCCGATTACCACTGATGAAATAAAAGGTATTGTGGTATTGGTGTAGTACGGAAGTCCCATGTTTACAAAAATCGCAAACTCAATAACCGCCACCAGAATAAACGGAAGCGATACTGACTTAAGTACAAATGCGATAATGAGAAATACCAGGCCGATGGATACTGCATTTACCACCTGGAAATCATGGTCTGTTATGGTTATAAGGTCCTTGGTACAAGGTGCCTCACCTACAACCATTGCCTTTGGATCATAGCTCTTTACGATATGATTAACTCGAGCTATCTGATTGTTGATCTCATCGGAAGCTATTTTATAATCCGTTGTCAAAAGAACCATTCGCCATTCATCACTCTCTAAATCCGATAACAGATCTTCGGGAATCATCTCTCTTGGGAAAGCAGGTCCGACAATTGAATCAGCGCCCAGTACCGAAAGGATTCCGTCTGTCTCCTTAAGCTCTTTTATCATCCGGTTCATAGAAGCACTGTCAAGATTCTTGTCCACCAGAAGCATGTACGCGGAGTTCATATCAAATTTCTCATCGACTTTATTGGCTCCCTGAACGCTCTCAAGACTATCAGGAAGTGTCTGAGTCAGATCGTAGTAAACTGAAGTGTGGTTATTGCCGTAAATTGCAGGAACGATCAGTACAAGGAATATCGCAAAGAATGCAAGATAATGTTTTGCAATAAACCTTGGAAGTTTATCAAACTCAGGCATAAGCGGCTTGTGCTTTGTCTTTTTAATAAGGCCGTCAAATACAAGTATCATGCTGGGAAGAATCGTTACGCATCCGACAACTCCGAAGATAACGCCCTTGGCCATTACAACACCAAGGTCAAGTCCCAGTGTAAAGCTCATGAAGCAAAGTGCTACGAAACCGGCAACTGTTGTGATTGAACTTCCGAGTACAGACTGGAAAGTTGCTGTAATGGCTTCTGCCATAGCTTCATTTTTATCAGACGTCTTCTCCAGTTCCTCCTGATAGCTGTGCCATAGGAAGATTGAGTAATCAAGAGTTACACCAAGCTGAAGTACCGCACTCAGTGACTGTGTGATAAATGAAATCTCTCCTTTAAATACGTTTGTTCCCATGTTGTAGACTATTGCCATTCCTATACTAAGAAGGAAGAACAACGGTATAAGGTAAGAATCCATTGTCAGTGAAAGTACTATGACTGCCAGAAGAACTGCTATTCCTACATATATGGGTGTTTCTTTTATTGCCAGATTCTTGGTATCCGTAACTATGGCACTCATTCCACTCATGAAGCACTGCTTATTGGAAATCTTTCTGATGTCCTCAATGGCATCCATGGTGCAATCCTCAGATGTTCCGGAATCAAATACCACAAACATCATTGTGGCATCATCACTGTTAAAGGCTTCATAAACATCATTCGGAAGCATCTCCATAGGAACGCTCAGATCCATTACCGAGTCGTACCAGAGGACCTTAGCAACATGGTCCACATTTTCTATTTGAGATTTTAATTTCGCAACATCCTTCTCTTCCATGCCCTCGGCTACGTACAGGACAAAAGAGCCTGTTCCGAACTGGTCGAGAAGAATATCCTGTCCCTTCATAGTCTCAATATCTCCGGGAAGATAAGTAAGGATATCGTAATTGACTCTTGTGTTGAAGTAACCAATAGCTGATGGAATCAGCAGTGCTACTGCAACGATCAGGATTACATATCTTAGCTTTACAATCAGATTTGAAAGCTTATTCATAACACCAACTCCTCTTTTTTAAAAATAATTATTGACCAACGGTCACTTTCTGTATTATGGTATATCACATAAATGACCTTCGGTCAATTATTTTTGACCATTAGTCATAAATTTTATTTTTTGTTAATAATCTAGACGCTTAATGCGCTATGTTATAATATGTTCCGGAAGGATGTGATTGTATGGGAAAAGCTGATTTAAACAAGAAACTAAAGATGGAAAACCTCTTAAATGCTTCCTTTGAGTTATTTACCTCTCAGGGCATAAACAAGACTTCTATTTCAGATATTGTCAATAAGGCAGAAGTTGCCAAGGGAACTTTCTATCTGTATTTTAAAGATAAATATGATATAAGGAACAGGCTTATTGCACATAAATCCTCACAGCTGTTTATACAGGCATACAGTGCTCTTACTGACGCAAACATCAAGGACTTTGAAGACCGTATAATCTTCATAATGAACTATGTTCTGGATGAACTTGCTGCCAACAAGGGACTTCTCTCCTTCATATACAAGGATCTGTCATGGGCAGTGTTCAAAAGAGCTCTCACCAACCCACTGAACAATGATGATGTTGACTTTGCCGAGATATACAACAGGATGATTGCAGAATCCGGACTAAAGCTGCGCGATCCTGAAGTAATGCTCTTTATGATAATCGAACTTGTCGGATCCACCGGCTACAGCTCGATCATGTACAGTGATCCGGTCTCCCTCGATGAATTAAAGCCCCATCTTGAGGAAACAGTAAGAGGCATCATAAGATCTCATACAGCTAAACCCAAAAGTAAATCCACCAAGTAAAAAAAAATCCCAACAGGCCAAAGCCCGTTGGGATTTTTATTTGTATTATGTCAGGTTACTGCATTACAAATCCACCGTTAGGTGAGATAACCTGTCCTGTAACATAAGATGCTGTAAGGATATATCCGAGAGCTCCGGCGATATCGGATACGTCACCGATGAATCCCTCAGGAATAGTCTCTGCAAGAGCATTGAGCTCTTCCTGGTTAACACCGCGCAGCATGTCTGTCATGATCATACCGGGAGCGATGGCATTAACACGAATGCCTCTTCCGGCAAACTCAAGAGCAAGGGCTCTTGTAAGGCCGATGATACCTGACTTGGATGCGCAGTAATCTGCCTGATTGATAACACCTGTCAGTCCTCCAACAGATGATGTGTTAACGATACAGCACTGATGATGTCTGTCTGAATGATTTACCATGTAAGGAAGAACAAGATGTGTCATGTGCAGGAAGCTCATAAGGTTAGTGTTGATAACGTTCTCATACTGTTCTCTCTTGATGTCGATCCAGTTGCAGTTGTTTGTGATACCTGCATTGTTTACAAGAACGTCAATATTCTCACCGAACTTGTCAACAGTTGCCTTTACAAGCGCTTCACAATCCTCGTACTTGCTGACGTCAGCTCTTACTACAAGAGCTTCAACCTTGTACTCTTCCTGAATCTTAGCTGCGAGATTGTCTGAAAGTGCCTTCGATGACTCACTTCTGTAGTTGATAACTACATTGTAGCCAAGCTCTCCAAGCTTAAGAGCCATAGCTTCACCAATACCTCTTGAACCACCTGTGATAATTGCTGTTTTTGCCATTTTTTGCATACCCTCCTTTTTTTATCTTGTAGAGAGAAAAATATTCTCTCTTATGGCCTCCTGATCGTCCGGATATTTCTCCAGATATGACTGCATCAAAGTCTGGGCTACCCCAAAATCTCCGTTATACTCATAGGCTGTAATCTCATTAAGCATAAGCGCCTGATTGATGTTCTTGTCATCAAGTGCAAGTCCGGCTTCAAAGGATGATACGGCAGATTCGTAATCCCCCTGCTTAATCTGACATATCCCCAGCTGGTTGTAAACAAGTGCACTGTCAGGCTCTTCGCTTAAATAATTCCTGTAAACACTGATTGCATAGTTATAATCGCCCTGTTTTTCTCCGGTCTGTCCCAGAAGGATAACAACAGGCTCTTTTTCCTGATTTCTCTCATTGTTGGCCGCTTCCAGATAGCTCTGGGCATCAGCATTGTTACCAAGGTAAAAAGATATCTGTCCCTTCTCGAAATTGGACATAAATTCCCTGCCGTTGTCAATGGCAGTCTGAAGAATGGCAGTAGCTTCATCGCTGTAGCCATACTCATCCAGAGCTTTGTATATCATTATGATCATTGAATAATCGCGGGAATTAAGCGCTATGGCCTTTGTAAAGTCAGAGTATCCGGCATCGTGATTACCTGATGCCAGTTCGGCTGTCCCCCTGAGGTAATATGCGTTACTGTCATTGCTTCTAAGAGCCAGAATGGCATCATACACCTCTTTTGCCTTATTATACTCCTTGGTATTGAGATATGCTTCAGCAAGATAATAATTGGTGTCAAAATCCATATCATCAACTATTCCCTCATCGGAAGCAAGCGAAGCCAGAAGGTTCTCGATGGCCTCATCGTATTCTCCTCTTTTCAGATGAGCAATGCCTCTTCCCCTGTAAATAAGGCATTTATCCTCTCCGCCTTCCTCAGCCGTATTAAAGCTATCAAGGGCACTCTGATATTCATGGCTCTCGATATAGCTAAATCCCGAGTCAATATTGTGTCTGCCGTTTAAGCTGCCGCAGCCGGTAAGAAGGGCTGCTGTCAGCAAAAGGCCAGCAACAAAACTTTTATTCATCGTGTTCCCTCATACTTTCGATGATATACGGATTTCTCCACTGCGTTCTCGAAATCCTACAAGAATTCGGCAATCGATCCGCTCATTCTTCGCGTATCTTTTTCCCTCATTCTTGTTCGGTCTTCAAGGTCACAGATAATTCTCTGCAAGCAGGAATTATCTGTGACTTTGAATCCCTATATCATCTGAGGTATGCAACCACTTCTACCTCGCAGAGAACGTTTCTTGGAAGCTGCTTAACTGCAACACAGCTTCTTGCGGGCTTACCTGTAAAGTATTTCTCGTAAACAGCATTGAAAGCTGCAAAATCGCTCATCTCAGCAAGGAAGCATGTTGTCTTTACAACGTGCTCATAGTCTGTACCTGCCGCATGGAGGATCTCACCAATGTTTCTGCAGACTCTGTCAGCCTGATCCGCAATAGTTGTTGTGTCTATCTCGCCATCTTCAGGATTGATCGGAATCTGTCCTGATGCATAAAGAAAATCCCCTGCCTTTATTGCCTGTGAATAAGGTCCGATAGCCTGTGGTGCCTTGTCTGTTGAAATGTATTCCATGATTCTTCCTCCTTTTTTTATGTGCTCTGCTCTGGGATTCTCACCAGGCTCGAAAATACCTCGCCAGGTGTTCACCCATGGCTCGCACTAAGCTCGAAAACACCTCGCTAAGTGCTCTGCTCACCAAAAACCGCAGTAACATAGAATCCTCTGGCGTTTTCTTCTACTTTGGTTACTACTCCCTCTCTCTCCAGCATTCTCTCACGAAAAGGGAAATTCCCCGACATTGCAAGAGACGGATCGATGGTGTAGTAATAATTACTGGGCAGAACGCCTTCAGTGACCTTTACATGATCTCCCTCTTTTAACAGTCCCGGTCGTTCCATTTTAAAAGTCATCTCTCTAGCCATTTTATCACCTCACTATAGCATTATGAAGTAAAAACTCATACCATCTTTCATATGATGAAGCTTTTAGATGAATATCATCGAAAGAAAGCCCCTCTTCGAGGTTTCCGCCTTCATCATCCACAGCTTCGTTCATGTCGATATAAAATACGTTTTTATTATCTGCAAGTTCTGAAATTGCCGCATTTCTCACATTGATCTTTTCATTATTGAAGTTCTTATCCACATCGCTCTTGTGCGCTGTTACATGCATTATTCCCTGGATGTAGATAATTGCATCGGGCTGAAGCTCTCTGATCTTGTCTATAACCTCAGCATAGGCATTTTTGAAGTACTCGCTGTCACCTGTTCCTATCTCATTAAGGCCGAGCATAATATAAATCTTACCATACTGATTTTGGGTAAGAGCTTCTTCTAATCCTATCCTGCCTTCATCTGTCTTGATGAATTCCTTCTTGAATACATCGAAAATTGTCAGAGATATCTTGGCATAAAAAGTAGCTCGCGTATCAAGAGGCTCACAGTATTCGGAAAGTCCTACCGTTCTGGAATCACCTATAAATAGCGCATCCGTAAAATAATCATCGTCAACTTCGGTAAACTCATAGGTTATGTCCTCTGAATCACCTGAAATACTATCCTCTGACACGTCATCACCCGATATATAAGCTGCTTCTTCAGGCTCCGGCTGATCACCCGGTGTCTCTGTGTCAGTAACAGACTCTTCCTGCTGCGTAGAAGCATCCGGCTCATCAGGTTGCATATCCTGCGGCAAAAGAGCTTCCTGCGATGCGTTACTCCATGGAAAAACTTCATCTGTTGCACCCTTTAAGGCCAGTGCCAAAAGCGGTATATCTCCGGATTCGTATTTATCTGCGTATCCGGCATATACCGTGTCCTTGAAGATAAAAGACACGATCGATAATGCAATTGTAATGACCACGATTCCAACAAGAATCGGGCATTTTTTAAGAATCTTCACTAATTTACCTTTCAATCAGAATCTAAAATACATGAACGGATTGCCTGCTGCCCCTGCCAGGCTGTATACACATGCCCAGAACAGGATTATCCATATGATATTGAATACTACTCTGTTTCTGCGATTTACCCAGAAATCGTATACTCTTGGGATAAGCAGAATAAGTGATGGGAGCAGTACAGTCCAGTAAATACCGATGTTTTTAAAAAAATCACCACGATTAACAGAAATACCACTGCCTGTAAACGGAAAAAGCCTGGAAAAATAGCATCCAAGCATATCAAAATCAGAGATAGCAAATACTACCCAGGTAAGAGGGATGAGGACAAGAACATTGAACTTGCCCGCAAATTTCGAAACAGGAGCCGGAAGCTTTTTAAGGACAAAAAGTCTCTCGCAGACAATGATCAGGCCCAGGACAAGTCCCCAGATTATGAAGTTTGGAGTTATGCCGTGCCAGAATCCTGTAATGAGCCATACCACCAGAAGGTTAATGACCGTCCTGAACTGCCCTTTTCTGCTTCCGCCCAGTGGGATGTAAATATAGTCCCTGAACCAGGATCCAAGCGTTACATGCCATCTTCTGTAAAATTCGGACACACTTCCGCTGCCGTATGGGTGATCAAAGTTTGTAATAAAAGGAAAACCTATCATAACTCCGATACCCGAAGCCATAAGAGAATATCCCCAGAAATCAAAATACAGTTCAAGCGAATAGGTAACAGCACCAAGCCACGCAAGAGGTGTAGATATACTCTCATACCCTATGGTTCCTATATCTCTCCAGAGCATGGCAAGATGGTCTGCCAGCAGAACCTTCATTGCAAGACCTGCCACAAAGAAACGAAGACCGTCCTCTATAGACTCAGCTATCTGTCCGGGAGATGTCTTTTCCCTGAGCATACTGTTCTCTGAGTATCTCTCATATCTCATAATAGGGCCGGAAACCACCTGCGGGAACATGGTGAAATAAGCCGCAACATCGACAAATGATGCGTCTTGCGAATACTTTCCCCTATAAACATCCATCTGATAGCTGATCATTTTGAAGATGTAGAAACTGATGCCAATCGGCAAAAGAGAACTGTCCACATACTGACCAAGAATCTTGAATTCTATAAGCATTCCCGCGTCAATGGCGAGGATAAAGAAAAGCATGGATTTGCTCTTTTCCCCGGATTGCGCTTTGGCAAAAAGATAGTTGACAACAACTGCCGCCAATAGAGCCGGGAACATCCTGAGATCTCCCACAGCATAAAACAAAAGACTCCCAAAAAGAAGAGTCCATGTTCTAAATCTAACCGGTGTAAGATAAAATGCTATCAAAAATACTGGCAAAAATCTGAATATAAAGTTCAGGTCAGAAAAATTAACCATTTGAGTTATTTATCTCCGCAAGCTTAGTTTCAGCTGCTGCAGCGCTCTTTGTACCCGGAAACTCCGTTATCACTGCATCAAAAATCTCTTTGGCCTTGTCGGTATCACCGCTGTCGTTGTATGCGTTTCCAAGATAATACAAAGTATTTACATTGGTACTGTCATACTGATAAGCCTTTGAGAGGTTTGTTATCGCAGTCTCAAAGTCTTCATTTTTGTATGCCTCATAGCCTGTGTTGTAATACGACTTGGCAAGCTGAGGTCCGACCTGGGTCATCAGAGAATCATAGAGTGAAGTGAACTCTGCAGATACATCTCCCTTGATGACATCAAGGTCAATATTTGCAAGAGCATCTGCCATACCCTCGTAGTTCTGGGCATCTTCCATATAGATGTTAACAGCCTTCATAAGCGAGTTCATGGCTGCGGATGTAGAATCCACGCCTTCGTACTCAGTTACAGTTTCTCCAAGTGCATCAATTTCTTCCTTGAGGGACGCAATCTGCTGCTCATAAGCAACTATCTGTGCAGACTTAGAATCCGATTCCTCACTGATCTGAGCAATCTTCTCCTGATTTTTGGAGTTTATGCTCTGGATTCGCTGAGGAAGAATAAGAAAGCATGCTACAGCCACACCCAGCACTATACCCAGAAGTATGCCCCAGATGGAGTTGCTTCTGGCAATTGCTGACTTCTTGACAGGCTGAATGATCATCTCGTTTCCACTGTTGTATCTGATGACGTCATCACTTTCAGAGGATGCAACGTCAGATACCAGTTTGCCGCTTTCTCCCGGAAGCAGCATGGAATCTGCCTCCTTGAGGTAACGCTTTGCAAGAAGATTGCCTGAATCTAGCTTTAGAGCCTTCTGAGCCTCAATCTTGGCTCTGTCAAAGTTACCGTTTTTAAGATACAAAAGAGCAAGCAAAAGATGCGCTTTGATAAATCCGGGATTTAAAGAAAGCACCTTCTTAAGCTGTATAACTGCCAGATCAAGACTGTCCTGGTGGCAGTAATTGAGCGCAATATTGAATTTCTTGATGGTCTGATTGATATTATCAAATTGTCCGGGATTACTCCTGACCATATCCATATAGCCATCGGCCAGATTATCCTCGGGCTGAAGGTTCTTACTGATTACCCACTCGGAAAGTGCAGGTACTGCCTCCCCGGTCTCATAATAGACAAGGCCAAGAAGATTCCTTGCGTCAATGTTGTATTTATTGAGCTTAAGGCTCTGGTGAAGCGCTTCCACAGCTCCTGTCATATCCCTTACTGTGGCCTTCTCAAGTCCTTCATTGTAATATCTGTTAGACAAGCTTTCGAGCTTTTTCTTGGTGGTTGCCATTGTTATTTAGACCTCTTTGCTGTATCGGATTCTACTTTGGCTTCTTTTAGAAGCTTCACAATAACATCTGACATATCATCGATATCCTGGTTGTAGATTATCTCCTCAGCGTCCTCAATCTCAAGACTGGGTCTGAATTTTTTTAGCTCTTCTTCAAAATTTAACATTACATTTTCCTCTTATATAGTCATCAAATGACTGACTTGATCTGTCCTGCCAGGTAAAGTGAACCTGCGGCAAATACATAGTCTCCGGATTTTCTCATCGCAATTACGTCTGTTACAGCATCCCTCACATTGCTGTAATACTTGATGGGCAGACCGATTATGCCCAGCTCATCCTTGCTGTCCTCAAAGGCTATCTTAAGATCTGATGTGGATACAGTCCTGTTGGTCTCAAGAGTTGTCACAAATATCGAATCGAAAATCCCTCTCTTTAAGATTTCATATATTATGTCCTTGTACTGCTTGTCACCTACAATGCCAAACAGCAGCATCTTACGGCCATCACAGCCGATATCCTCCACGCTGTCAAGAAAAGCCTCTATTCCATCAATGTTATGGGCTCCGTCAACATATACTCCGGGGCGCATCTCTTCCATCCTGCAATCCCACTTGGATGTCAGAAGTCCCTCCCTGATATCAAGCTCGGAGATATTTGCCCCCTTGTCTCTTAAAACTTCAAGACATGTAACAGCCACAGCCGCATTCTGTGCCTGATATTTAGCCTCCGTGGAGAGTTTTAAATCAGCATATTTATCATAAAGGGAATTATACGAAAAAGCAATGTATTTGTTGCCACTCTCATCCCTTACAGACTCTATGTTTTCGATGTTTTTGGCCTCTACTGCAATAGCTCTTGAATCAAGTTCCAAAGCCCTGTTTTTGATCACCTCGCTGCTCTCTTGTCTTTTGTCAAAAAAGACTACCGGCACTCCCTTTTTGATGATTCCTGCCTTTTCAGCTGCAATCTGTTCAATGGTAGTACCCAGATACTGCATGTGATCATATCCTATCTCCGTAATAACAGTAAGGATAGGACTTTTAACCGCATTGGTAGCATCAAGTCTTCCTCCGAGCCCCGTCTCGAGGATCAGATAATCCACAGGATAAACGTCATAGAGTATGACCGCCATAAAGAAGAGAAATTCAAAATATGTCGGGAAATAGTCTTCTTTACCGTATTCCATGACTCTTTTCAAAGTCTCGGTAAAGACCTCTACAAAGACTCCCTCGGATATCGGCTTGCCGTCAATTGAAAATCTCTCATTGACCTCCACCAGATGCGGGGAAGTAAACATACCGACTGTATAATCAGCCTTGGTCAGTACCGAAGAGAGATAATTGCATACAGAGCCCTTGCCGTTGGTTCCCGCCACGTGGATTATATTGATATTCTCCTGAGGATTTCCCAAAAAACTTAGGAAATCCCTGGTATCTTCAATGGTATGCTTGTTACTGAAGCTCGGAATCTGATTTAAAAAGCTATCACATTCTGAAATTTTTATATTGGCGCCGTTATCAGCTCTCTCAAGAAGCTCATTAACCTGCGCCAGTAGTAAATTGTCCATAATCAATCTGCTTGCCTGTGGGTCACTTTGACAGCTGAGCAAGCCTTTCTGTTATCTGATCGTAAGTCTGCTGATATTTCTGCTGTTTTTCTTTCTCTTCAGCAATCTTCTCAGCAGGAGCTTTGGAGAGGAACTTCTCATTGCTGAGCATGCTCTGGGATCTCTTAAGCTCTCCCTCAAGTTTCTTCTGTTCCTTGGTCAGACGCTCGATCTCTGCAGAAATATCCACAAGATCTGAGAAAGGAATATATACTGTAGCATCTGCAATAACTACAGATACTGCATCATCAGCAATTCCATCCTTGCCTGACTGGCAAATCGACTCTGAAGCATAAGCGAGTGCCTCAAAGAAGAGCTTACCTGTAGTAAAGATATCAAGAACTTCCTTGTTGTCACTTACAACAAATACCTTGGCCTTACGTGAAGGAGCTACGTTCATCTGTGTACGAACGTTACGGATTCCGCGAACAGCTTCCTTGATGGTCTCAATAGCCTTCTCATCAGTCTCGAAGTTCCACTCATCCTTGTAAACAGGCCAGTCGGAGATCATAATTGACTCCTCCTCATCCTGAATAGTACAGAAAATCTCCTCTGTTACGAAAGGCATATATGGGTGAAGGAGCTTAAGTGCGTTTATAAGCACTGTCTGAAGTGTCCAGAGCGCTGCCTCATGAGATACGGCATTGTCTGAGTTGTACAGACGAGGCTTAACCATCTCGATGTACCAGTCACAGAACTCATCCCAGATAAAGTCATATACTTTCTGAACAGCGATACCGAGCTCGAACTTCTCCATGTTCTCGGTAACTTCCTTGATGGTGTTATTGAGCTTGGAGAGAATCCAGTGATCAACAGGCTCAAGCCCTGCAGGCATAGGCTGATGAATAGCTGAAGGTGCATCCTCTGCCATGTTCATCATGATAAACCTTGAAGCATTCCATACCTTGTTCGCAAAGTTACGGCTGTTCTCTACTCTCTCGTTGTAGAAACGCATGTCATTACCCGGCGCATTACCTGTAACGATGGTAAGACGAAGTGCGTCAGCGCCGTAATTATCGATAACTTCAAGAGGATCAATACCATTTCCGAGAGACTTACTCATCTTTCTTCCCTGAGAGTCTCTGATAAGACCATGGAAAAGAACTGTCTTAAACGGATAGGTTCCCATATGCTCATAACTTGAGAAGATCATTCTGATAACCCAGAAGAAAATGATGTCATAACCTGTTACAAGCACATCTGTAGGGAAGAAATATTTAAGGTCCTCTGTCTCGTGAGGCCATCCGAGTGTCTCAAAAGGCCAAAGAGCTGATGAAAACCATGTATCCAGAGTATCAGGGTCCTGAGTAAAGTGCTCGCATCCGCACTTAGGGCATACCTTAGGAGCCTCTTTTGAAACTACAACTTCTCCGCACTTATCGCAGTAATATGCAGGAATCCTGTGTCCCCACCAGAGCTGTCTTGAAATACACCAGTCTCTGATATTGTCTGTCCAGTTGTAATAAATTTTGTCCATTCTCGGAGGAATAAGCTTGATCTCGCCCTCTTTAACAGCCTTAACTGCAGGCTTAATAAGCTCATCCATCTTAACGAACCACTGTGCCTTGATCATAGGCTCTACAGTGGTGTGGCAACGGTCATGAGTACCAACGTTGTGAGAATAGTCTTCGATCTTTACAAGAAGTCCCATCTCATCAAGTTCTTTTACAATGGCATCTCTGCACTCATAGCGATCCATACCCTCAAACTTGCCACCGTTAGCATTGATTGTGGCATCGTCGTTAAGGACATTGATCTCGGGAAGGTTATGGCGCTTGCCAACCTCAAAATCGTTAGGGTCATGAGCAGGAGTGATCTTAACCACACCTGTTCCGAACTCCATATCTACATAGCTGTCCTCTACAATAGGAATCTCTCTGTTAACTATAGGAAGAAGTACTTTCTTGCCTTTGAAATCCTTGTATCTGTCATCCTCAGGATTAACAGCAACTGCTGTATCACCAAGCATTGTCTCAGGTCTTGTTGTAGCAAACTCGATAAATTTTGTTGTTGATACGCTTCCGTCATCCTCGATAAGAGGATACTTGATATGCCAAAGATGACCTGCCTGCTCCTCATACTCAACTTCCGCATCAGAAATAGAAGTCTTACATACAGGGCACCAGTTTACAATCCTGCTGCCTTTATATATGTAGCCTTTCTCATGCATCTTGACGAATACCTCTGTAACAGCTTCGTTACAGCCTTCATCCATTGTGAATCTCTCTCTGTCCCAGTCACAGGAGGATCCGAGCTTTTTGAGCTGAGATACGATGGTTCCGCCGTACTCTTTTTTCCACTCCCAGGCCTTCTCAAGGAATTTCTCACGGCCAAGCTCTCTCTTGTCGATTCCCTGCTTCTTGAGCTCATCGGTGATCCTGACCTCAGTAGCAATGCTGGCATGGTCTGTTCCCGGCTGCCAAAGAGCATTAAAGCCCTGCATTCTCTTCCATCTGATAAGGATGTCCTGAAGAGTCTGGTCAAAAGCATGACCCATGTGGAGCTTACCTGTGATATTTGGCGGTGGAATTACAATAGTAAAAGGCTTTTTGGTCTTATCAACCTCAGCATGGAAATATTTCTTTTCTTCCCATTTGTGATAGAGACGGTCCTCTATATCCCTGGGATTATAGGTTTTTTCGAGTTCTTTCTTCATTATATTCTCCTCATTTATAGTAAAAAATAATAATAATCAGCTATGCTTGGCTTCGTCAAGAGACTTTTGTGAAATAATGGCCTGATGAAGCAGTACCACTTCACCCTTTTTGTGTTCCTTGACGTCGTACAAAGCGTTGTCGGCAGCATACATGTAATCCCAAAGCTTATTGGTCTCGCTAGGTACCGAGTTCCTTATGCCCTGGGAGATGGTGACGACAGGTCCGCTCGGGAAGCGCTTTGTGTCAAGCCTAAGAGATGCCACCTGATCACGCAGTGATGTAGCGCATTCCATTATCTCCTCATCAGTCATATTCTCATAAACAAGAACAAATTCATCGCCTCCGTACCTGAAAGCGTGAACGCTCTGTCTTATGTTACACAGGTTTGCAATGACCTCTGATATCTTTTTAAGACAAAGATCACCCAGCTGATGGCCATAGGAATCATTGTATATCTTGAAGTTGTCCACGTCCAGAATTTCAACTGCCAGTGAATAGCGTCCCTCGTATGCATCCTCAAATGCCTTGTCAGCATACTTATTAAGGCCATACCTGTTGCCAAGTCCTGTAAGCGGATCTGTTTCCGCCTGCTTGATCAGCATGATATTTTCTTTTTCTATAGAAGAAAGCCTGTTCCTTATGTTCATAAAGAACTTGTAGTTGGCAATACTCTCTTTTTCCTGTTCCAGAGTGGCATTGTAATAGTCCAAAAGAGCCTGATTCTTCTCCTTGGTCTCTCCCATCTTGTCATAAAACTCAATTCTGAGCTTGGCATGTCCCTTGACAAGGTTCGGAATATTCAGGTCATTAAGGCTCCTCTCGGCATTCTTGATGATCCTCTTAACCTCTCCGTATCTGCCCACCTTCATAAAGAATCTGCAGACCACATAGATATCCTCCATGCTGTCCAAAGCAAACTTGTTGTTCTGAAGCTGATAAGAAAGCATATCAGCATATTTCTCATAAAGGTCCATCTCTCCGAGATAGTAATAGCCGCGCATCTTGATATCAAGCACCGGAAGATCCTGAAACAGATCAAGATTCACACCTTCCGCCTGCTCCAGCTGCTCAATTCCCTGAAGGCACTTCTCCACGGATTCCTTTTTTTCAAGGATGATATAGCAATCAGCCTGGAAACAATAGCAATAAAGAAGATTCCTGAAATAGAGGCTCTCTTTTTTATTCTTGCGAATATCTCTGTAGGCTGAACGGATATATGAAAGAGCCTGCTTGATCTCTCCGTTGTCATAGTATATCTGGCCAATGTTGAATTTGAGGAATCCCGGAATGCTGCTGTTCTTATCAATATTCTCACAGTATCCAAGCCCTCTCAGGAAGAAATCAAGTGCAAGCTCAGGATTGCCGTGATTGAGCGCATCGATACCGAGGAGATTATAGCACCTTGCCAGATGTTCATTGTCCCCACAGCTCTGAAGATATTCGATTGCTTTAAGAAGATTGGTGTTGAACTTACGATAATCTGTACTTATAAGATAGTAGGCATCCGCCAGATAGTAATAGCTGTAGCCCAAAAGATTCGTATCGTTTATTTCCTTGGCACGTTTGAGAAGCTTGTTGCATGCACTTATAAAGCCCGTTGACATCCTGGCTCTTTCAGAAAGCATTTCTTTATTAAGAAGGACTACATCCTGACCATAGTCATGAATCTTCATATAAGCTCCTCCCCTCTTTCAACAATATTAGAATTTATTTTACAACAACATCGTGGCACTATCAAGGAAGATGTTAACATTGCCAAAATGCAGATAAACACTGGTTTTCAGGCATTTTTATGACATTTGCGTCACTATTTTCTATGGTTTACATATATGTATTGACTGCTTTGGTCATATACCAGTTTTGCACCCTTACTTGTGCGTGTTTTATCAGCCGATTTAAAAAGCCTATTTATGCGGTATTTTGAAAACTGTTTTTCAACTAATCCCCAATTTCCACAGAGTTATCCACATGACTCATCTGTCATTTTTCTATGTCTTTTGTATCATTTATCTGATAATTTGTTGTATTTTGCCTCGTTTTCACACAATAAGCCTCAAATCATGGTTTACATAAGTTTATTAAAAATGATTTTATGTAAACCTTTTCTTTGATTTTTTATGATTTTGATCCATCCTGAGCATCCAAATTGTCCTTAAACCCGCTCCAGAAGTGGGATATCTCATTGTTGACCGAAGTGGACAACACGGTCTTATATCCCCTCCACTCTCTTGGGAATAATGTCCTGTAAGCAGTCTGTAAAAACCTGTCATCAAGAAGAGCCACAACGCCAATATCCTCACTGGTCCTTATTACTCTTCCCGCTGCCTGAAGAACTTTATTCATCCCCGGATATTTATATGCATAGTCAAAGCCGTCAAGGCCTCTTTTTTCGAAATAATCCCTGATGACTTCTCTTTCATTGCACACCATGGGAATCCCTGTTCCCACAACAATAACTCCTATAAGGCTGTCATACTTGAGGTCGATTCCTTCACTGAATATTCCTCCCATGACACAAAAGCCCAGAACATTCTTATCTTCAACAACCTCCATGTCCATGTGAATGATCTGCGACAAGTCAAGATTGTTGCCCTCAGAAAATCTTCCAAGGAAGTCCTCACGTGCTTCCTCGGTCATAAAGCTCTTTTGCACAAGGATATCCGTTGTATCGGGGTTGTAGAAGTTATCCTCATATACACTGCATACTTCCTCCAAAAACTGGTGTGACGGGAAGAAGATCAGATAATTACCACTTCTTGCACTCACAACGCTGTGTATATAATGAGCAACTTTATAATACATATCATCGTTTCTCCTGGAATATCTGCTGGTAACATCGGCACCTATGAATATTCCAAGTCTGGCAGGATCAAATACGGATTTGGCGTAAATCTCAAAATCCTTGTCATCTCCGCCAAGAAGACTCTTGTAATACTGGATTGGCAGAAGCGTTGCGGAAAAGAGTATTGAAGACACTCCCCTGCTCATACAAGCCGACAGATTCCTTGATGGATCCACGCAGGAGAGTCTTAGCAGGAAGCTTCCGTCCTCTGCATATTCTCCGTAAATCACATAATGATCGTCCAAAAGGTCATATATTGTAAGAAATCTTGATATATCAAAATAGAACTGAAGTATCTCATCCCTGAAAGGTCCTTCGGAGTGGTCTTCAAGATACTCACTCATGATCGCAGAAAGCCTGTCCAGAGGCTGGATAAATCTCTCAATAGAGTTATATACCACCATTTCATCGCACTCTCTCTTAAGCTCAAGAAGTGCATTGTTGCACTTGCCAAGAGCTGTGACAATGCGAGGATGAAAATCTTTTATGGTCCTCTTGAGGTCAAGAAAGCTCTCTTTTCTCAGGACAGCGCTGTACATCTCTCTGCCCCTCTCGAGGAGATTGTGGGTCTCATCAACCAGAAAGACGTAGTCATGCCTTATGCCATCGGCAAAAAAACGTCTCAGATATACAAAAGGATCAAAGACATAGTTGTAGTCGCATATTACGCCATCACTCCAAAGGCTCATATCAAGCGACATCTCAAAAGGACATACTTCATGTTTTCGGGCATAGCTTACAATGGTGTCCCTGTCAAAATTATCCTCATTGGTGAGCATATCGAATATGGCATCATTGATGCGGTCATAGTGCCCCTTGGCATAGGGACAGGCCACAGGATTGCAGTTCCTTGCTGCCTCATCAACAAAGCAAATCTTGTCCCTTGCTGTTATGGTGACCGTTTTAAACTTCAGGTTCTGCGCAGTGCGCATGATCCCAAAAGCCTCCTCAGCAACGGTTCTGGTTATGGTCTTGGCAGTAAGGTAAAAGATCTTGGACACCTTCCCCTCTCCCATGGCCTTAACGGTCGGAAATACCGTGGATATGGTCTTGCCGGTGCCGGTAGGAGCTTCCAAAAACAACTTTTTCTTATGGACGATGGTCCTGTAGACTGCTGCTGCAAGGTCTTTCTGACCATCTCTATAGGTAAAGGGGAAGTTCACTGACTTTATGGATGTTGTGCGCTCAAGGGCCCAGTCACATTCAAAATCCGCCCATTTTCTATATTTCTCAACAAGATCCTCAAACCATCCGGTTATCTCTGCGTAAGTGAACGTGAAGTCAAAGTACTTTTTTTCCTCAGTGTCCATGTTGCAGTATGTCATCCGTACATCAACTTCCGGATAATGACGTTCATAAAGATACATTGCCGCATAGCACTTTGCCTGAGCCAGATGCACCGGGACCGGTTCCTTCATCTTGGCCAGTTCTCTGTATGTGCCCTTTATCTCATCAATCATCGGCGCATAGCGCTCAGCAGGAAGAAAAGAGCTTTGTCCCATTTCAAGGCTGCTGAGGGGTTCATCCATATATCTGTCCAATACTCCGTCAGCTCTGCCCTCGATGATCAGGTTATACTTCTCATAGTTTTTTTCATAAGTAAGCGGAATTTCGGCGTGGTAATCCGGCCCCATACTCTTCTGGATCATGCGGTGTATCCTGCCGCCTTCCTGCATGGCATCAGGACTTGCCTGGTGTATTCTGTTGTCTATGTCGCCGGACCTTAAGATAAACTCCACAAGCCCTCTGACCGATACTCTTATATCCATAAAAAAGCTCCCTACGGTATTCACTCAAAGATTATACCATAGAGAGCCTCCTCCTATTTTCCTATTTAACTCAGCATCAATTATCAAACTGCCATTGCGTTAAGAAATGTCTCGAAATTCTTGTTGTATCCTCTGTACTCTACTGTAAGAGGCTGTGTGAGATCAAGACCAAAAACACCAAGGATTGACTTAGCATCAACAACGTATCTGTTGTAGTAAATGTCTACATCAAAATCACACTTTGTTGCAGCATCTACAAAATCCTTGACCTGAGCAGGTTGAAGCATAATGTGCTTTTTAATCAATTCTCCTAACATAATAATCACTCCTTACTTCCATAAAACAAAAGATCAGTTGCGAAATCGTTTTCGTTTTCGAACTTTCACATATGATAATTTTTTTCAAACGTTTTGTAAATAGGAGTCTGTGACGATTCTGTGAATTGTTTTTGAAAAATCTTTTTCTTGCAATATCCCGCTAAAAGTTATTAAATTGTATGAAGAAATAAAATATAAAGAGGAAAAATAAGATGGAAAACCTTAAGATCCCAAAGAACTACAAATCAGCTCTTGATCTTCACGACACACAGGTTGGAATCAAGACCGTCAAAGACTTTTTCCAGGGGATGCTTGCAACAAGGCTCAATCTTCTGCGTGTAACCGCTCCCTTGTTTGTAACTCCCGAGTCAGGACTTAACGATAACCTAAACGGTGTTGAGCGTCCTGTAGCTTTTGACATTCTCAACGAAAACGAGCGTCCGGCTGAGATCGTACACTCTCTTGCAAAGTGGAAGAGATATGCCCTCAAGAAATACGGATTTAATGTAGGCGAAGGCCTTTACACAGATATGAACGCCGTAAGAAGAGATGAGATCCCTGATAATACCCACTCAATCTTCGTGGACCAGTGGGACTGGGAAAAGGTTATAAATAAAGAGGACAGAAATATGGACTTCCTCAAGGAAACCGTAAGAAACGTATACAAGGTTCTCAGAAAAACCGAGAAATTCCTGTCCATTCAGTACGATTATATCGAAGAGATCCTGCCTGAGGATATCTTCTTTATCACAACCCAGGAGCTTGAGGATATGTTCCCCGACAATACTCCCAAGGAGCGTGAATACTTCATTTCCAAGGCCAAGGGTGCTGTCTGCATAATGCAGATTGGTGACGAGCTTGCTTCAGGTGATAAACATGACGGAAGAGCTCCTGACTATGATGATTGGGCACTCAATGCCGATATCATTGTATACTACCCGGTTCTTGATATCGCACTTGAGCTTTCAAGTATGGGAATCAGAGTTGATGAAGAATCTCTTAAGACACAGCTCGAGAAAGCCGGTTGCACAGAGAGAGCCGAGCTTCCTTTCCAGAAGGCCATTCTCAACAAGGAACTGCCTTATACAATCGGAGGCGGAATCGGTCAGTCAAGAATATGCATGTTCTTCCTCAGAAAGGCACATATCGGAGAGGTTCAGTGCTCTATCTGGCCTGAAGATATGGTTGAAGAAGCTACCAAGAACGGAATACAGATACTGTAAGACATTATTAAAGCCCGACACTGACAAGTGCCGGGCTTTTCGTTTATCTTATACTGTCTGCGCCTGCTTTACCACGCCCTTTTCAAGAGCCTCATTCTTGATCCTGTTGAGTGCTACGCGAACTGCAGGGATCAGAAGAACTACAACAGTAAGAACCGCTTCTGCCGCAAGATAACTTCCGTTGTATGCTGCCGAGTAGCCAAGAGGTGACATTCCCTCAGGAGTGTAATCAGCAAAGAATACTACGCCGGAAAGTACTGCAAATATGAATCTCCCAAGAACTCCTGCCGCATATCCCTTGAACATTCCATACTTGCTGTTGTGGAAGAATCCAGCCACGCCAAGGGCTGTAAAAGCAAGTACATAGTCGCAAAGCATCTGCGGAACACTGATAATATACGGATCAACTATCATCTGAAGAAGTCCGTATGCAAATGCTGCTGAAAGGCTAACTCTCGGGCCGTACAGGTAACCGATATAGGTCACAAAGAACATGCTGAATACTGTTACCGAACCACCCATAGGAAGCTTAAACAGCTTAACGTTTGAAAGAACAAATGCAAGAGCAAGGCAAAGGGCTGAAACTGTGAGCTGCTTGACACTGAGCCTTCCCTTTCCGTCTGCATTGATAAAGTAACTTACAGCAAGGAATGCAATTATTGCAAGAACAACAACAAGGACATAACCACCCTTAGTAATGTTGTAAGATGTGTAGCCGTCTTCGACTACCTTTTCAAGAAATAAACTCATAAAAAAATCCTCCCTTTATATGACCGTTTAAATGGGAGGTTTCCTGACCTTGATATTCCATAATCAACAAAAGCACAGTATAATGTACCCTGATGTATATGAGTTATCGTTGCTTCCCTACGCCGGTATTATCCGGGTCAGGTAGTAAGGGTTAGTCGTGCGCAGCACGTACACTCTCAGCATAGCTCCCCTAGCGGTTTATTTTTATTTCACATCAATTAAACTATTCTGCATCAGGATTGTCAATAGATTTTATGAATAACAGCTCATTTACCTTAAAACAAATAAAACTCCATACCGTTTGGACCATGATCGGTGCTCTGTCAGCTCTTTTGCTGACAGTGATTTTCAATGTCACGGGTCTTACCCGGCTTGAGTCCTTTCAGAGCTCCGAGAGCAATATGTATCTGATATCAGACTCAATCGCCATTCTCATCATGGTGTACTGTTTTGCAACTCCTCTTGTTGAAGAGATAATCTTCAGGTACTTTATCTTCAACTTCCTGAACAGGCATATAAAAAGAGCTGCCGTCACAATCGTGATAACAGCAGCCCTGTTTGGTATTTACCACATTCATCCCGTTCAGGCCCTGTATGGTTTCCTGATGGGACTTATCATTACATACAGCTATTACAGGCACCGGATCCTGAGCATACCGTTTACAGTGCATCTGGCTGCCAACGCCGTAGCACTGGCTTATACCATGCTCAGTCCGTCTTTATGACACTTTCCAGGGTAAAGGAGTAGATATATACTTCCTTTACCTTTTTTCCTGTTGCAGCTTCAAGTGCTCTCTTGTAGAGTTCAAGCTGAACAGCATATCTGTCGATGAGTGCCTTGCCGGTCCTGACCTTATCAGTTTTGTAATCAAGAAGGACAATCTCATTATCTTCCAGAAACCAGGCATCCACGATTCCCTGCACGAGGACCATCTCTTCTTCCGGAAATTCCGGGTCAAGCTCTTTGGCAGAAATTCCCATCATGAATGGCTTTTCACGGAAAAGTTCACCCCTTTCGAAGGCTTTTGCCATGCGGCTTCCTAAATCTGTCAAAAGATAAGTCCTTATATCCTCCGCTCTTACAACCTCCCTGTATTCATCAGGGATACGCCCATCATCAGCTGCCTTATTGATCCAGGCAGAAAGGCTGTCAGTTGAAATATCCGCAAAAGCATCTCCATCCAATAGCTCCATGACTCTGTGATATGCGCTTCCTCGTTCCGCACCTGTCAAAGGTCCCTGATCCTGTGCGTAGCTTGCAGATACAGTGCCAAATTCTCCCTCATCCACCATAGCCTTTTTCTTGAGCTCAGATACTGTGGTCTTGGTGAAAAGACCTTTAAGATCAGCATGAGGGTACCTTGCAAAGAACTTGGATTTTAACCTCTTAAGGAGTTCCTCGTCAACATTTCCTCCCATCTCAAGCTCTTCTCTTCGCATTGTGGCTTTAAAGGCACCTGAACGTATTCCATCGAGCAGATCTTTTTCTCCAAAAGAGCTTATCCTGAGAGGCGGAGCTGAAGGTGCCCTTGCTGCCAATGAATCGTACTCTTCACGAGAGAGCCCATACTTATCCAGCAGATCACCCATAGCCGGGTGAGGCATAAGCGCAGGGAGCATCATTGAGAGATAGTTGGCTGCACTCACTCTTTTTGAATACGGAAGAACCTCATCTGCACTTCCAAGCTGCGAGAGCTCTTTTAGCTGAGAATTCAGTGTTCCCGCCATATCCTTGACGTAAGAGGTTATTATCAGCTTCTCTTTGGCTCTTGTAAGAGCAACATACAGTACTCTGATCTCCTCACCGAGATTATCTGTTCCTATCTTACCGGCTATGATCTGGCGCTTTAAGGTGTCGTACTTGACGCGAAGGTCAGTATTTATGCTCTTTACACCTATACCAAGATCCATATCGATTATAAGATCGCCTCTGGTATCTCTTTTGTCAAAATCCTTGCCAAGGCCGGCTACAAACACTACAGGGAATTCCAGACCCTTACTCTTATGTATGCTCATGATGCGCACAACATCTGAATTTTCATCTATTGTTCCGGCTTCGCCATAATCCACCTGAACAACCTTTATGTGCTCTATATAGCGAACAAAGTGGAATAGGCCTCTAAAGCTGGTCTTCTCAAAATCTGCTGCCTTTCGAAGCAGCATCTCCACATTGGCTTTCCTCTGATTGCCACCTGGCATAGCAGTAACTAAAGTCTCATAATCCGTCCTGTCGATAATAGTCTGCAAAAGCTCATGAACAGGAGTATAGGTTGACATGCTCCTGTACTCTTCAAGCATCGCCACAAAATCCCTTACTTTGGCAGAGAGGTGCTCTTCCAGCTGTAGCCCACTTATAAGTCCGTCATAAAGATAATCTCTTCCGGAGAGCTCTTCACTTTCTTTAATTGCAATACGGATAAGAGCAAGCTCCTCGTCCGAAAAGCCGCCTACCGATGAATGCATTACAGCTGTAAGTGGCACATCCTGTCTTGGATTGTCAATAACGGTAAGAAGATCAAGTAAGATGGCCACTTCAGATGCATCAAGATATCCGCTCTTGGACTCAATATATGTGGGAATTCCCTGTCCCTCAAGGATTTCCTTAAAGGTCTCATCCCATCCGGATGGAGCTCTTAAGAGGATAACTATATCCTTGAACATGAGCTCAGCGTTTTCTTCTCTCAGCCTGTTTATCCTCTCGGCTATCAAAAGGGCTTCCTTTTCCTTGTCGGACATGTCTCTGATGCCCTCATCATCCGTGATATCTTCATCAAGTGTGTCTGCTCCGTCTGCAAAGAGGATCTCAGGTGTGACATCAAAAGCCGGTTCTTCGGAATCTCTTCCCGGAACCAGCATTGCATCGGTATCGTACTCAACTCCCCCCAGATCATCTCCCATGATCCGTTTAAAGATGTAATTGGTTATATCAAGGACTTCACTTCTGCTTCTGAAGTTCCTGTGAAGATCTATTCGCCTGTCAGGTGCCTTCTCATCCCTGTCATAGCTATGGAATTTCTCCATAAAAATTTCAGGTCTTGCCAGTCTGAACTTATAGATACTCTGCTTGACATCTCCAACCATAAACCTCTCGGAAATGCCTGCCGTTTCCCCTGATATAGCCTTAAGTATCATCTCCTGGACATTATTGGAATCCTGATACTCATCAATAAGAACCTCCTTGTAATAATCCCTGTATTCCAGAGCTACCTGAGTGGGCTCCTTGGTGTCGGGATCCACAAGTATCTGAAGCGCAAAGTGCTCCATGTCGGAGAAATCTATGATCTGTCTCTGTTTTTTGAGTTCGTCAAATCTTGATTTAAATTCCAGCGTAAGTCTGCAGAGTTCTCTGACTGCGCGGTCACAAAGCTCCATATTGGCTATTACAGCATCTGAAGGAAGGGCAAAGTACTTTTTGATCAGGTCCTGGATTTTATCCTTAACATCTCCTCTCAGATTTTTGGCATTTTCTCTCTTATCGGCATTTACCGAAGGGTCTCTTTTTGTCGAGAGTCTGTCGAAGGTAATCGCCCGAAGGCCCTCAAACAGGGCATCGTAGGTATTAT
Organism: uncultured Butyrivibrio sp.; assembly: GCA_946623755.1. Taxonomy (GTDB): domain Bacteria; phylum Bacillota; class Clostridia; order Lachnospirales; family Lachnospiraceae; genus Butyrivibrio. The sequence continues at coordinate 44,479 of CAMORK010000001.1, forward strand.
ATTGCAAAGCCGCATCAATGCTGTCTTTTTCACTTTCAAGGAGGTCTCCGTACATATACGGGCCATCGGGTTCAAGACTCATCCTGTGTGCCCTGTCCATTTTGGCAGAGCACTCCTTAAGTACATATATGGCATGCTCCATGCACTCCCTGACCCAGGGAAGTTCATCAAACGGAGTATCTGACGGTGCGTAATCCTGCGCACGCTCTCTTATCCATTCCTCAGGCCATGGCATACTGTTAGAAAACTTAAATAGATCATTAATAAACTCAATAGACCTGTCATCTCTGCTGCCCTGGTTAAAATAATCCATAAAAAACAGGAAGTCACTGTCATCCACTGATTTGGCTGCCTCATACTCCTCTTCTATCAGCTCTTTAATGACTTCTTCCTGAATAAGTCTGAGTTCTCCCTCATCTCCTACTCTAAAGGATGGATCAAGCCCTATGGAATTGAAATTATTTCTGATAACATACTGACAAAACGCGTCAATTGTCGTGATCTGAGCATTGTGAATAAGTGTTTCCTGCCTCTGAAGATGAGCATTATCAGGGTCAAGGATGAGCTTATCCTGTATAGCCTCTGTTATCTTCTCTTTCATCTGGGCAGCTGCTGCCTTGGTGAAAGTAACAACCAAAAGGTGGTCTACATCAAGACCGGCGCAGACCATCCTGATAATACGCTCAACAAGAACAGCCGTCTTACCTGATCCGGCTGCTGCAGATACCAGTATATTGCAGTCCCTGGCATCAATGACTGCCTGTTGTTCTTTTGTAAATTCTACTCCCATATATTTAATTTCCATTCATGATACGCATTTTTGCTTCATCTGCAGAGATATCGAGCTTTCTCTTTTTATATCCGCTTATTCTCTCATCAAATCCGCAAATATGCTTGTAGTCGCAATATGTACAGGCATTCATCCTGCCGTCTTCATAGGGATTGACTGAAATATCACCATTCAGGATATTTCTTCCAAACTCCCTGACCTTCATGTTAACGAAGTTTGATATTGCCTCGTACTCCTCAGGCTTTGCTGTCTGTGATCTTGCAGAAGGTGTTCCGTCCTTTTTTATTTCAACAGGAATAATGTCAGATCTGCCACTAAACCCTCCGTCAAGCTTTCTGATCACATCCATATTTTCATTAACCAATCCGGTCATTTTAAGTTCCGAAATTATCTCTTTATTGATATCATCTGTTACCGTATCGGCATTTCCCTCAATCATGGGGTCTTCCACATGATAGTAAAGAATTGCTGCCGGAATTATTTCCTTGTCGCTGTGCTTTTTCTTTTCACATGCAACAGCAACATTCATATACATTACAAGCTGAAGCTGAAGGCCATAATACAGATAAGCCAGGTTAAATCTGTGTTCGCTCGACTTAAAGTCCATCACCTTGACATATATCCGGTCCCCTTCAGAGCATAGATCAACACGGTCAATCTTCCCTTTGAGTTTCATTTTCTCTGTTATGTTTTTCTTTTCATCCTCTGAGAGAGCCACATTGATCTCATCAAGATTTCCTGCCTCCTGAAAACTCATTTCCACGTAGGCAGGATTAAAAGAGCTGCTTGAAATCTGGTATTTTAAGGTATCTACGGTTCTGGTCAGTATCCTACGGATTCGTTCAATCATGTGCTGATTTCGTGCACTGCTTCTTAAAATGGTGTCACCGTACGCATCTGCACATTCTGTTAAAGCTTGATTTAATATTTCGTCAGATTTTTCCTTCGAGAGATCTCTCCAATCAATACCTTTTGTTATTATTTCTCCCGTATACTTCTCAAGTACCTGATGGAACACATTTCCAAGGTCAGAAGCGTCAAAATTATATTCCTCTCTCTCATTAAGCGAGAGGCCATACTTGATAAAATGCGCATAAGCGCAGCTTGCGTACTGTTCAAGCCTGCTGACACTGTTCTCCAGCGTTGCGCCGTAAAGAGCAAGAGCAACTGCCTTGGCAATCGGAACAGATTCATAATGCATGAAAGCTGCCTCAGTAAGTCTCTTAACAAGTTCATTGTCATCGCTTTCTGATAGCACCTTTTTCAGGGTGAACATCTCTGTTTCTTCCTGTGCGGAGAGTCTTCCGTCTGCATATTTTCTCACAAGATCGGAATAGGCTTCCATTCCGTCTTCAAGGCTCACCATCTGGGGTTCAAAACCGCTCTCCATTGGTTTTTCAATTTCAAGTCCCTCAAACATCTGTCTGAGCTTTGGAATAAGATATGCACACCTTAAGCTCTTGCCGTCATTGCCAAGCTCAGCATATGACAAAAACAGCTTGTCAGTGGGCTTTGTAAGGTTCATATACAGATATAGCCTCTGAATGTACATCTGCTGTCTGGGAGATGGTGCAAACTCAATATCTGTGCCAAGATCCAGCAAAAACTGCCTGTCAATGTCCGATAGAATGCCTCCGCTTCCGGCAGATGAGGGAATATTACCGTCATTAACGCCCACAAAGAACAGGACTCTGACCTCTTTTAGCCTTGTCCTCTCTATATCACCCACTATTATCCTGTCAACATCCTGTGGTATTGTACCTACAGAAATCTCGCCAAAGCCTGCACTCAGTACATCCCTGTACTCAGTCATATCAAGCTTCTCATCACCTATAAGTCCGTTCATCTGCTCCAGGAGCATCATGACTCTTGCATATATCTGATCGTATTCTCTGGCCTTTTTAAGGTCTCCTTTTGATTCAAACGCATTCTTATAGGCATCCAGCTTTTCTTTTGAATTTGCGGCCTCTATGACGCAAATAAGGGCATCTGTGATTTTTTTTACAGATCCTCCCTTTGCATCAAAGAGCGGTTTAAGATCCGAACTGATCTGCTGCCTCATGGCATCCAGTTTTTCAAGAAGGTTCTGTTCTTTTTCCTCCACTTCCTGCTTCCTTGAGGTAAACTTCCTGGGCATTCTGCGCAGAAATCTGTCTTCCCACTGCTTTCTGCCGTTTATGCCAAGCGCTCTCACGTAGTTCTCCAAAAGGTCCGTATCATCCGGATCAAATCCTGTCATCCCGCTTCTCATATAGTGAAATACATCTTCGTATCTGTATCCCGATATAACAATATTAAGAGCACTTGTTATGTATTCAATAAAAGGGTTGAGCATAAGAGAAACGTTCTGGTCAACATACACCGGAATGCCAAACTTAACAGCCGCTCTGGTTATCATATCTCCGTATGTATCCAAAGATCCGCACACAAGCGCAATATCCCTGTAAGCATACCCCTCATCCCTGACAAGATCCGCAATCTTGATCATGGTCTGACGGATTTCTTCAGCAGGCGTGGTTGTACGATATATGAATATTGAGTTGTTATCCCCTTTAAACTTCTCTGGGGTATATCGGAAAAGAGCTTTCTCAAGAAATGCCAGTGGCTCGTTGTTCTTAAGTCTCACCACAGGCTCTTCTCTGTAGAATATATCTCCGGAATTTCCCTTCGACGCCATCTCACTGTGTCTTAACTTCCTAAATGTCTCAAAATCAGGCACATTGGATCCTTTTTCCTTTTGAACTTCAAATTCCAGCTTCTCAAGGTCTCTTACCGTCTTTTTGCTGAGCATAAAAAGTTCCTGCTCCTGAAAAGTATCCGCATAAGGATCCTGATCGGGGCCAATGGTCACGGAGAACACAACTTCTCTGCAAAGGGCCAGAAGTTCCCTGATAACCCTGTACTGAATAGGTGTAAAGCCGGTAAAACCGTCAAAAACAATGACACTGTCCCTGATAAGTGCTGACTCCGGAAGAGCCCTGCACAAAATATCAAGTGTCTCCTCTGTTGTTATAAATCTGCCCTCAATATATTCAAGAAATCTGGCATAAAGGAGCCTTAAGTCCCCAAGCTTGGCCCTGAGTGCGCCCTTTTTAGAGCTCTTTTCCTCAAGAAGACCAAGGTCCTCATCCTCAATTCCGTACATCATAAACTCAGAGATTGTGGACTTAACTTCATCCAGATATCCGGGTTTGTGCATATTCCTGCCTATAATTGGAAGCTCATCCCCAAGCATATCGGATACATGCCTGAGTACAAGACTCTTACCCACATCATCCAGCACAGAAAAAGAGCCATGGCCTGTCTCCTCAAACACTCTGTGGGAGAGCCTGCCAAAGCTCAGTACATCTATGTTCATGATGGCTCTCTTGGGATGCATCTTAACAACATCCTTCTGAGTCTGCATCGTGAACTGGTCCGGCACAATGATCAGAAAATCAGTATCCGGCTCTTTATTGCTTCTGTCTATTATCTCTTTGTATAATCCGGTGCTCTTTCCGGCACCGGATGCCCCAAAACAAAACCTTAACATTTATACCTGCCCAATCACTTCCATATATCGTCCCTGATCTCATCTGCATATCTGCAGAGAGAAATATACTTCCATCTGCCGCTGTAATAAAATGGCAGTATCATATACATCTGCATTCTTCCCCTGTCTCCGGGAATTGCTGAATGATAATAATCCACTATATATTCCGTACCTGCAGCCTTTATCCTGTCCCTGACAGTCGTCATGTCATAGAACTTTCTAAATCTCTTCCTGTCCTCGGGATAAAGGTACATATTGGAATAGATCTCAACAGCCTTCACAGCATTATTCTCATAATCTGCCACAGCAAGCTGATCTGTATTTAAGAATATGTTATCTACCGTGCCATCCTCGTCATAGAGATCCACTCTGAAATACTGGTTAAAGACATGCACCATTGCCACATGCAGGCTCTCAGCAGTCTCGCTTTCTCCATGAATGGATGTATTTCTTGCCACAACCGCATAAGCCTTCCTGCCATTCTTTTCACCGATAAACCTGATCTTATGATTGACTATAGCCACGTTAACAGCTATATCAGCAGCTGACCTGTGATCAGGATTTTTCTCAGATCTCTTAAGTGCCTCCACAAATTCAATAGTCCCTGGATGTTCAACATTGTGGTGCAACTCGTTGGCTTCCTCCAGCGAAGAGATTCCAATGGAGCTAAGATACGCCATAAAGGAATTATTTGCATACAGATACTGACATATGCCATTGTAATATTCCACTATGGCAATAGGAAGATTATTGACAACGGTAAGTGTCTTTTCCCTAAGAGGAGTACTGCCAAGAACATTGATCTCCCCAATCCTGTCATAATAAGGCGCCAGTTCAAAATCTTCACATACATCAAAACTGCAGTCAACTTCCCTGACAAAGTCATCAATGGGCTTGGGCTTACCAAAGAGGTATCCCTGAAGCTTCTCACAGCCTATCCTTCTAAGGAAATCGTACTGCTGCTGAGTCTCTACTCCCTCTGCGACTGTGTGGATACCAAGCTCCTTGGCCATGTTGACAATGGTACCTATGATGACCTGGGTTTTCTTATTGGTCTCAAAGGTACGCAAAAAATCCATATCAATCTTAAGAACATCAAATTCATAGTTCTTGAGATTGTTAAAAGAACTGTAGCCCGATCCAAAATCGTCCATCCATACTTCGTATCCGGCTTTTCTGAATTTCTGTATCTGCTCACTCAAAAAATCTGATCCGGAGGTAAGCGCACTTTCCGTAACCTCAATATGAAGAAGATCAACAGGAATACCATATTTGGCCCTGCACTTATCTATCTCGGCCATAATGTCGCAAAGCTCAAAATCAAGCTGAGAAAGGTTGACGGATACCGCCTCAACAGCATATCCGCTTTCCAGATCCTCCCGTATGTCCCGACATACCATATCAATGATACACAGATCCAGTTTGTGTATCAGATGTACATCCTCAAGGACTTCTATAAAAACAGCCGGAGATATTATCCCCATCTGAGGGTCATGCCACCTGGCCAGAGCTTCATAGCCGCACACTTTGCCTGTAAGAGCCCTGACTTCCTTCTGATAATAGACCTTGAAATACTTATTCTCAAATGCATTTTCAAAATTATCAATAACATACTGCCTGAGCTCATTTTTCTTATTCAGGGCTTCATCGTAAAAATTGTAATCCCTGTCATAGACTTTTATGATATCATCACAGGCAGTCTTGGCTCTGTCCACCATTACAACAGGATCAGTCTCATCCCCTGTCGCCTGGTATATTCCGGCCTTGATATGGAGCCTCAGCCCCTTATCGTGCCTGGCTGAAGCTTCACCAAGTCTGGCAAGCCTGTCAATTATTTCATTTTCTTCCAGGGATTTAGCAAGAATAATAAACTGATCACCTGCCGTTCTGGCAATCAGTTCATCCGGGAAAAGACATTTTATCTCTTCTGCAAGGCCTCTTAAAAATTCATTTCCTCCGACAAAGCCATACCTTTGATTGAAGGATTTGAAATTCATAACATTCAAATAAATGATAACCGAACTGCTGCCAGCAGCATGCTTACCATGACCCTGCAGATGGCTCAGAGCTCCGTTCAGATTGTGAAGCCCCGTCAGCTCATCGATATGTTCATATTCTTCAACTGAATAATTATCGGTGTTTATCATATACACCCCTCATTGCATATTAATCCACCAATACAAGTATAACATAATACTTGATAAAAAATCATTATACACTCCGGTTATATCTTCTGACCTTGTTTATATGTCTCTCAAAATCTCCGCCGTTTATAAGACTTGCTATCACAAGCTGATCCAGTGTTGGTACCGGGCACTCATAAAAGCCTGTTCTATCGGTAAATGCTCCGATCAGTCCGGTGGGAAGAACCATATAGGCGCATCTTGCAAAGCTTCCGATGGTTCTGGTAAATGTATTTACGTAGATAACCCTCCCCTTCTCATCAAGAGAGAATATAGTCTCCTCAGGCTTGCGGGACGGCGTAAACTCTGACTCGAAGTCGTCTTCTATTATGTATCCCTCATTCTTCCTGCTCCATCTCAAATACTCCCTCTTTTTGGAAGCAGATGCCGTAACTCCGCTGGGGAAGCTCCTGTAGGGAGTTATGTGCAATATCTTAACCCTGCTGTTCCAGAGTTCGTCACTCTCTATTCCGTCATTACCCAACTTAAGCATTTGAAGGTGCGCACCGCCTGCCTTGTATACCTTGGCAATCTTCTGATAGGACGGGCTCTCGACACCATAGAGTGCATCTCTTCCAAAGGTCTGGACTATAAGTCCGTAGAGATATTCAGCTCCTGCACCGATTATGATCTGATCGGGGGAAATAGTAAGTCTCCTTGAGCGCTGCAGGTATCCGGCAATGGCGCCCCTAAGCTCTATCATCCCGTTTTTAGGGGATTTCTGCATGATGTAATCATCAAATTCACTTAGGACCTTCCTTACAGTTTTAGCATAAATTGAGTACGAAAAAACGGGCTCATTGCTTTTATTTTGTTCAGGCTTTTTTCTCTCAGGTATCCCGGGTGCCTGGGCCATGCTTCTTTCAACCCCTGTATATATGTCGCTGTCGTCAAAAGATACATAATATCCGCTCTTTTCTCTTGGAATAATGTACCCTTCCTCTGCAAGAAGCTCATAGGCGTGTTCCACTGTGATCACACTCATGCCCATGGCATCAGCCATCACGCGCTTTGAGGGGAGCTTACTCCCCACCGGAAATCTCCCCTTTATTATGTCTTCCCTGACCTGTTCGTAAATTCTCAGATATCGTTTTTCCTTATCCATAATCTCTTTCTCAATCTGGTTATATAAAATAATCTGTTTTTGATATTTTTAATATTATCAGTTTGATGATATATTGATTTAAGTTTGTAAGTCAAGAGAATAAGGCATCGATGAGGAGGAGAACTTTCATGGAAAAAGCAGTCTCTAAAAATGTAACTTTAAAAAGCGTTAACAAGGTAAGATGGCTTACTGTCACAGCCATATTCATGGCGCTGAATATTGCCATGTCAAGCTTTGGTATCACGGTTCCCGGGGGACATCTGTATCTTTGCGATCTGATCATTTGTACAGCATCACTTCTGCTTGACCCGTTGGCAGCATTTATTGTTGGCGGTATCGGATCATTTCTGGGGGATATGATCTTCTATCCGCTTCCTATGTTTGTTTCACTTGTAGTTCACGGTCTTCAGGCAGCGACCATTTCTTATATAGCACATAAGGGAAAAGAGAGTCTTCCCAAATCCCTTGTTGCTACTCTTGTCGGTGCTGTTATAATGGTAGTTGGGTATACGCTGGGTAAGACCTTTGTCTACAGCACATTTGAATATGCCATGATGAAGCTCCCTTACGAGATTGCTCAGGCACTTATCGGTGTTGCCGGATCCCTTCTTCTGTGCTACAGAGCAGGGCTCTCCAAGATCTTTAAAAAGATGGAACTCAGCTGACCCAGAGAACATAAAAAGGCAGGGGATTTTAAATGAATTATTCAGAAGTTAAAGCCCAGGCAAGGCAGGCAATAGCAGAGATTCTTGAAAGCGCAAGACTAAAGGAAGGATCGATTTTTGTAATCGGATGCTCTTCCAGCGAGATTCTCGGTGATCAGATTGGCACGGCCACAAACCTTGATTCCGCCAATGCAGTATTTGACGGTATCATCCCGATTCTTAAGGATAGGGGTATATTTGCAGCAGCCCAGTGCTGTGAGCACTTAAACAGAGCTCTTGTTGTTGAGAGAGCATGTATGGAAAAATACGGCTTTGAGCAGGTGAATGCTATTCCTCAGCCCAACCACGCCGGCGGAGCTTTTGGAACCGTTTGCTACGAGAGGTTTGACGATCCGGTCCTGGTAGAAGATATCGGTGGCAAGGCAGATGCAGGCATAGACATAGGCGGAACCATGATAGGAATGCATATGCACGCCGTTGCGGTTCCCATGAGAATATCTCTTCGGAAGATCGGCGCAGCTCCCATTATATGCGCCCGCCACAGGCCCAAATACGTAGGCGGACAAAGAGCTATCTATGACCAGAGTCTCATCTAAGCCGCATAATGTAATTACAATAAAAGAGGCTCAGTGACCCACCAGCCCCATGTCCAGGGCTGGCGAGTCACTGAGCCTTACTTATGCCCAATTATCAATGATGGAAGAGTCTGAGTCCCGTGAAGGCCATAACCATATCATGACTGTTGGCAGCTTCGATTACATTGTCATCCCTTACTGATCCGCCGGGCTGAGCAACATACTTAACACCGCTCCTGTATGCTCTCTCGATGTTGTCTCCAAATGGGAAGAATGCATCTGAACCAAGAGCAACATCAGTGTTCTTTGAAAGCCATGCTCTCTTTTCCTCCTGAGTAAATACAGGCGGCTGCTCCTTGAAGATGTTCTGCCACTTGCCGTCTGCAAGAACGTCCATGTAATCCTCCCCGATATAAAGGTCGATGGCGTTGTCTCTGTCAGGGCGCTTGATGGAATCAAGGAAAGGAAGATTCAGAACCTGAGGTGCCTGACGAAGGAACCAGTTGTCTGCCTTGTTTCCTGCAAGTCTTGTGCAGTGGATTCTGGACTGCTGTCCTGCTCCGATACCGATTGCTGCTCCGCCCTTAACGTAGCATACAGAGTTTGACTGTGTGTACTTAAGAGTGATAAGAGCGATCTTAAGGTCGATAAGGGCTGACTCAGGAAGGTCCTTGTTATCTGTAACAATGTTCTCAAACATATCGTTGCCAATCTCTATGAAGTTGTGACCCTGCTCGAAAGTGATACCGAAAACCTGCTTCTTCTCTATAGCCTCAGGAACATATGAAGGATCGATCTTGATCACTGCATAGTTTCCGCCCTTTTTAGCCTTGAGGATCTCAAGAGCTTCGTCTGTATAGCCCGGAGCAATGATACCGTCGGAAACTTCTCTTTTAACAAGACGAGCTGTATCTGCATCGCACTCATCCGAAAGAGAGATGAAATCACCAAATGAAGACATTCTGTCTGCACCACGGGCTCTTGCATAAGCATTTGCCAGAGGGCTGAGCTCGCCAAGATCCTCTACCCAGTAGATCTTCTTCTCAATATCTGTAAGTGGTGTACCTACTGCTGCGCCTGCAGGTGAAACGTGCTTAAAAGATGTAGCTGCAGGAAGTCCTGTTGCCTTCTTGAGCTCTGATACAAGCTGCCAGCCATTTAATGCATCAAGGAGGTTGATGTATCCGGGACGACCGTTAAGTACCTCGATAGGAAGGTCTGCGCCGTTCTCCATGTATACACGGGAAGGCTTCTGATTAGGGTTGCATCCGTACTTTAACTGAATCTCGTTCATCTTATTTTTCCTCCTTTTTGAAGTTCTTGTTATATATCCTTGTCTCTTTTGCGCCTGTTGCGATATCGATATATCTTGTGAAAAGAGATACCTTATTATCAGCGTTCAGTGCTGTCCAGACATCATCAGTGAACTTATTGATGTCTCCTGAGATATTTACCTGTGTAGGTTCTCCCTCAAAGCTTGGAAGCGGGTTTCCATCGCCTTGGTATGTGTGGATGAAGTATCCCTCACCGGCCTTCGGATTCTCATATGTATATGTGAATCTCTGACATGAAGAAGGATCACCGTGATTGCTCTTAAGGATTGAGAGAGCAAAGTCGTATTTTCCACCCTTAACGTTCATGATACCTGAAATTCTTGGTGTGTAGTTAGGAGCATCAGGCTCGAACTCTCTTGTTCTAAGTGACTCCTCAAAGCTCTGTCCTGCCTGCATAAGCTCGTAAATTGTATCTGTCTGATCACCGTTTGTAACGATGGTTGATGTTCCGCGAACGCGAACAGGTGCGTAGATGATAAGGCTTGGATCCTCCATCTTGGACTCATCGAAAGCCTGGGTGCGGATTCCCTCTCCCTCCTCTACAAATACTCTGTTTCTTGAGTTCTCACTTCTTCCCATGATGAAATAAGCGCAAACTGCATACTTGCCATCCTCAGATGTACCAAGGATGATGCCCCTTCCGGGATAGGTTGTTGAGCTGAGTTCTTTTTTGAGATCTGTCATTTTTCCCTCCAAATAGAATGACCGCCTGAGCATGCCACTAAAAGCGGTTGCCCAGGCGGTCGACTGTTCAAAATTATTATCTGTACTCCCATGTGGTTACCCACTTATCCGCCAGTTGTACAGACACATATAACATACACTGAAACCGAAAAAATATCAAGGAAAATTATGACAGATTAATATTTTCCGGTAACGTTACCGAAAAATTCTGGCACGAGGTACATTTATGTGTTATTTTAATTAATGACGAATTCAGAAAAGCATTATGGGAGGTATACACATGCCTGATTGGTTAAAAGACGCCGTATTTTACGAGATATATCCGCAGTCCTTCAATGACACAAACGGAGACGGTATCGGAGATATTAACGGTATTACGGAAAAACTTGATTATGTAAAAGAGCTGGGATGCAATGCTCTCTGGATCAACCCCTGCTATGATTCACCTTTTAAGGACGCAGGATATGATGTCAGGGACTATAAGAAGGTTGCACCAAGGAATGGTAGCAATGAAGATCTTTATAACCTCTTTAGAGAAGCTCACAAAAAAGGAATCCATGTGCTTCTTGACCTGGTTCCCGGACATACTTCCGAAGAACATGAATGGTTTAAAGAGAGCAAAAAGGCTGAGAGAAATGAATATACAGACAGATATATCTGGACAAACTGCTGGATAGAGGGAATTGCAGGCCATCCGTATATTGGCGGCGAGGCTGACAGGGACGGCTGCTACATGCTGAACTTCTTCAAGTGCCAGCCGGCTCTTAACTACGGCTTTTTGAACAGGACAGAAAGCTGGCAGAAGGCCCCTGATGATCCGGCATGTATCGCCACAAGAGAGGCTCTTAAGGATGTTATGCGCTTCTGGCTTGACAAGGGATGCGACGGTTTCAGGGTGGACATGGCGGATTCCCTGGTAAAAGATGATGATGAGAACAAGTCTGCCACCGGGGCTATCTGGAAAAACATCCGTGAAATGCTGGATAACGAATATCCCGAAGCAGCCATCATATCGGAGTGGAGTAATCCTGTGCAGGCTTTAAAGAGCGGATTCCACGCAGATTTCTACCTCGATCACAGAGGAAACGGCTATAACACTCTTCTGCGTGACTATGAAACAGAAGGTGGAGACAGAAGTTTTCTTAAAAAGGACGGTCACGGCGATATCATGAGGTTTTTAAACGATTATCTGCCCAAGTACGACGCCACAAGAAAAGACGGCTATATCAGCTTTATAACCTGTAATCATGACACTCCAAGACCCAGAAGAACACTTGACTACGATGAGCTAAAGATTGCCTATGCAATGCTGCTTACTCTTCCCGGTGTTCCGTTCATCTACTATGGCGACGAGATCGGAATGAGATACTTTGAACTTCCCACCAAGGAAGGCGGCTATACACGGACCGGCACAAGAACACCTATGCAGTGGGACAACACAGAAAACAAAGGATTTTCTAAAGCTCCTGCCGATAAGATTTATCTCCCGGTGGACCCTGCTGATGATGCACCGACTGTGGCCGATCAGGAAAAAGATCCTGATTCACTCCTTAACACAATCAAGGCACTTACAAAGCTACGCCACGAGTACAAGGATCTGTCAGCCGATGGCTCTTTTGAAATAATATATGCAGAAAAAGAGGAATTTCCGTTTGTTTACAGGCGCGGAGACCTGATCATAGCAATAAATCCTTCAGACAAAAAGACAGCCGCAAGCCTGCCAAAAACCAACATGAAAACGGTATTTAAGATCGGAGATGCAGAACTCAAAGATGCTTCACTATTAATGCCACCTCAGAGTTTTGTGGTACTTCGATAACTAAACGCACGCATAAAAAATCCCCCTTGACGAGGTTAAGCGACCAGCCTCGAGTTAAGGGGGATTTTTTTGCCTATTTATTCTACTGTTACGCTCTTTGCAAGATTCCTTGGCTTATCAACATCAAGTCCCTTAGCAACGCTGGTGTAGTAGCCAAGAAGCTGCAGAGGAATGATTGCCAAACTTCCTACAAAGTGCTCATCAACCTTAGGAATGTAAACCGTAAAGTCTACCTGATCCTCTATATTGTATCTTCCGTAGGTTGTAAGTCCCATGAGGTAAGCACCACGGCTCTTACACTCAGCCATGTTGGAAATTGTCTTCTCAAGAAGTGCAGGCTGTGTGAGAACACCGATTACAAGTGTACCCTCCTCAATAAGAGAAATGGTACCATGCTTGAGCTCTCCTGCTGCGTATGCCTCTGAGTGGATATAGCTGATCTCCTTCATCTTAAGGCTTCCCTCAAGTGAAATTGCATAGTCTATACCTCTTCCGATAAAGAAGATATCGTGCGCATTGGCATATTTTGCTGAGAACCACTGGATACGATCTTTCTCATCCAGGATCTTCCCGATCTTTTCAGGTATGCTCTGGATCTCTTTTATGTAATATGAAATCTTGTCGCTCTCAAGAGTCTCTCTTACCTCTGCAAGCTTAAGTGTAAGAAGGTATCCGCAGATAAGCTGGCAGCTGTATGCCTTGGTTGTAGCTACTGAAATCTCAGGGCCGGCGAGAGTATACATTACGTGGTCTGCTTCTCTTGCGATGGATGATCCGACTACATTTACAATAGCAAGAGTCTTGATGCCATTCTCCTTGGCAAGACGAAGTGCTGCCAGTGAGTCGGCAGTTTCTCCGGACTGGGAAATAACCACAGCCAGAGCATTCTTATCAAGAGGCATCTGACGATATCTGAACTCAGAAGCAAGCTCTACTCTCACAGGAACTCCTGCAAGCTCCTCAATGATGTACTGCATCTCCATGCCAACATGCCATGCAGATCCGCAGGCAATAACATAGATCTGAGACAGCTCTTTTGCCTCTTCATCAGTAATACCTACTTCACTGAGATCAATCTTGTCACCTGATACATACTTGGCGATTGTGTCAGCAACTGCCTTGGGCTGCTCGTGGATCTCCTTCATCATGAAGTGCTCAAATCCGCCCTTTTCAGCAGCTTCTGCAGAGAAGGTTACTGTTGTAACTTCCTTCTCAACCTCATCACCGTCAAGGTTAAAGAATGTAACCTCTCCTGCTCTGATACGAGCCATCTCCATGTTGTCAATGTAATAAACATCTCTTGTATACTTGAGGATAGCCGGTACATCAGATGCGATAAATGACTCATCATCCTTGACACCGATGATCATAGGAGACTGCTGTCTTGCAACATAGATCTCCCCCGGATAATCCTTGAACATAACCTCAAGTGCATAAGAACCACGTACTCTGACCAAAGTCTTGGCAATCGCATCGATAGGTCCTACTTTGTATTTCTTATAATAGTAATCAACAAGCTTGATCAGAACTTCAGTATCTGTATCTGAATAGAACCTGTAATTATGTCTTATAAGCTTTTCCTTGAGTTCCTGGAAATTCTCAATGATTCCGTTGTGAACACCGACAACTTCAGACTCAACTTCTCCTGAGCCCGAACCTGTACAGTTTCCGCTGACATGAGGATGCGCGTTGATAAGACTCGGTGCACCATGGGTAGCCCATCTGGTGTGACCAATACCGCATTCTCCTGAAAGGGCATATCCTCCGTTAGTTTTGTTGGAGAGATTCTCCAGTTTACCTACAGCCTTAACGACTACTGCCTGGTCTGAGCCATTTCTGACAGCAATACCTGCAGAATCATATCCTCTGTACTCAAGTTTTGAAAGTCCATCAAGCAGTATTGGTCCTGCCTGCTTGTGGCCTATATATCCTACTATTCCACACATATAAATTTACTCCAAATGACCTTTCTCACGAATCACATCAATTACCTGATCCACATACTTTTCGCAGATTTCATCGCTCTCTGCCTCAACCATTACACGAATAACCGGCTCAGTTCCGGACTCTCTTACAAGGATACGTCCTGTATCGCCGAGAGTCTTGGCAACTTCATCAACTGCCTTCTGAACGTCAGGGTCATTCTGTGCATCAGGCTTACTCTTTACTCTTACGTTCTTAAGAACCTGAGGATAGAAAACTACAGGAGCTGCCAGAACACTCATAGGTTTCTCTTTTGCAAGCATAACCTCCATGAGCTTAAGAGCTGTAAGAATACCGTCTCCGGTAGTTGCATACTTGGTGAAGATGATGTGTCCTGACTGCTCTCCACCTACTCTGTGACCATATGTTACCATGTTCTCATATACGTACTTGTCACCAACTTTGGTCTTCTCGTATTCGATACCAACCTTATCAAGAGCCTTGTAAAGGCCAAAGTTACTCATTACTGTTGTAACAACCTTATTGTTGACAAGAGCGCCTCTCTCCTTGAGATAGAGACCATAGATATAGATGATATGATCACCTGTGATAACATTGCCCTTCTCATCTACTGCAAGGCATCTATCTGCATCGCCATCGAAAGCAAATCCGACATCCAGCCCCTTTTCAACGACAAACTTCTGCAGATGTTCAATATGAGTAGAACCGCAGTCTGTATTGATGTTAAGACCGTCGGGCTCATTGTTTATAACGTAAGTCTTGGCACCAAGGGCATCAAAGACAGCCTTGGCAACCTGCCAGGAAGCACCGTTGGCGCAGTCAAGTCCGACCTTCTTGTCTTTGAAGCTGAACTTGGAATTGGAAATAAGATAGCCTACATAACGGTTTCTTCCTGCAACATAGTCCACTGTTCTTCCGATCTCTGCTCTCTCAGCTACAGGAATCTCGATCTTGCCGTCGATGTAATCCTCAACGCGAAGAATTGTCTCCTCATCCATCTTCTCACCGTTACCGTTAAAGAGCTTGATACCGTTATCATAGTATGGATTGTGAGATGCGCTGATCATGATACCGCAGTCAAAATCATCTACTCTTGTGATGTAAGCAACGGAAGGAGTTGTGGTTACATGCATGATGTAAGCATCAGCTCCGCTGGCCATAAGACCGGTGCAAAGAGCGTACTCAAACATGTAGCTGCTTCGTCTTGTGTCCTTGCCGATAACAACCTTGGCCTTCTTGCCGTGGTTGACACCATAGTACCATCCGAGATATCTTCCGATCTGTACTGCATGCTCAAAGGTAAGGTTCTTGTTAGCCTCTCCTCTGAAACCGTCTGTTCCGAAATATTTACCCATTATCTGTCCTCCTTGTGGATGATCTCTCCACTGTTCTTATAAATTGAATTCTCAGGAACAACTCCCCTTACACAGGAAGTCGGATAAACGTTGGAATTACGGCCGATAACTGTACCGGGGTTACATACTGAATTACAGCCCACCTCAACATGATCGCCCAGCATAGCGCCGAACTTTTTCATGCCGGTCTCAATATTCTCTGTACCGTTGTGAACAACAACGAGCTTCTTGTCACTCTTAACATTGGAAGTAATTGAACCTGCTCCCATATGTGAGTAGTATCCGAGGATACTGTCACCTACATAGTTGTAATGAGGAGTCTGAACGTGATCAAAGAGGATTACATTCTTGAGCTCAACACTGTTTCCAACTACACAGTCAGCACCTACAAGAGCCGATCCTCTGATGAAAGCGCCGTGCCTTACCTCAGTGTTCGGACCGATGATACATGGGCTTCCAAGGTATGCGCTCTCAAATACGGTTGCGCTCTTGTGTACCCATACATTCTCCTTAACTTCTGTATACTCATCCCCAAGCTTTGGTCCAAGTTCAAGAATGAAATCCTTGATTCCCTTTAAAGCTTCCCAGGGATAAGTGAATTGACGCAGATAATCTGCCGCAAGTGTATGATCAAGATCATACAGATCTGTAATAGTGTACATAAATTACAGCCTCTCTTTCTTCTCTATATCGAGGAAATACTTGTAAGTATCTACAGTAAGTTCCCCACAAGCCGGCTCATCGCAGGCTATTATAGCACCATTATGCATCTGCAGCGCACTGCAGGTCCACTTTGAGCTGACAGCACCCTCAACGGTTGCTGCAAGTGCTCTTGCTTTATTATGACCATTTATAAGAATAAGAACTTCCTTGGAATCTGTAACTGTTCCAACACCTACAGACAGGGCCTGTGCAGGTACTGCCTCAGGATTGTTTCCAAAGAATCTTGAGTTGACAATTCTTGTATCAGATGTAAGATCTCTTACTCCTGTACGTGATGTAAGACTTGTATATGGCTCATTAAAAGCGATATGTCCGTCAACACCGATGCCACCCATAAACAGGTCGATACCGCCGTAGGAGGCGATCTTCTTCTCATAGTTCTCACACTCTTTTACCGGATCATCAGTCATGCCGTTTAAGATATTGATATTCTCCGGCTTCATGTCCACGAGGTGATTGAAGAGATTGTCATGCATGAAATACCAATAGGACTGGTCGTGTTCACGAGGAAGCCCTAAGTACTCATCCATATTGAAAGTTACAACGTTGGCAAAAGAGATCTCTCCTGCCTTGTTCATTCTTACCAGTTCCTTGTAAACCCCGATTGGGCTTGATCCTGTAGGAAGTCCAAGTACAAACGGACGATCCTTCTCAGGTCCATTGTTGTGTTCCCCAATACGCATCTTGATGTAATTTGCTGCCCAAACGCACATCTTTTCGTAATTGTCTTGAATTACTACTCTCATAATTTTGTTCCTTTCCTAGGTTTTATGTGCATATAGAGCAATTATATATTTTCAGATTCTGTTAGTCAAATTACAGAAATTTGACATATTTTTAAGCCTAATGTAAAATTTTTAAGCGATGAAAAACAAACATATTAATATAAGAAATTTAATATTGTTATCAGCATTTGCCGGAGCTTTTTCGGTACTCGGATGCCTGGCTGCCTATACTGACAGATCCAGAATAGAAGCTTATCCTGCTGATATCTCCGGTGATGAACTGGTATCGGCTGTAGCAAGCTCAATAGACAGTGCAGCTGAGGAGATCCTTGCAAGCAGCGAAGACCTCTCAACCGAAACAATAGAGGTAACAACAGAAGAGGCAGGTGCCACTTTAGAGCGGACTGTATTTACCGTGACCGAGTATGAATCACCGGTTACCATGTACACCAGCGACACAGTCAATGTCCGAAACG
Organism: uncultured Butyrivibrio sp.; assembly: GCA_946623755.1. Lineage (GTDB taxonomy): Bacteria > Bacillota > Clostridia > Lachnospirales > Lachnospiraceae > Butyrivibrio. Next base: position 62,389 of record CAMORK010000001.1, read on the forward strand.
GAGCCGGAACCGATTATGACAAGATCGGTAAACTCAAATGGGGCAGCGAAACTCAGGTAACAGGCGAGACCGATAACGGCTGGTATGAGGTTTCATTTGGCGATACCACTGCATTTATTATAGGAAACTACATGGTTTCCGAGCTTCCCGGCACACCTATGGTATTTGTCGGTGATTCAAGAACTGTTCAGATGCAGATGGCTGTCGGATCTTCTGACAAGGCATATATTGCCAAAGTTGGTGAGGGATACAGCTGGTTTAAGAATACTGCTCTCTCGGAGATCCCATCCTATGCGGGATCAGGAACCACCATGATCATCAACTTCGGTGTCAACGATCTTGCAAACGCCAGCAAGTATATAAATCTTGTAAACAGCAACATTGATGCCTGGACCGATGCAGGAATAACAGTTTACTACGCAGCAGTAACGCCCGTTGGAAATTGCAGCAGCGTATCAAATGAACAGATTGAAAGCTTTAACGCAAGACTTCAGTCTGAACTCGACCCCAGGGTTCAATGGATCGACGGCTATACATACCTCAGTCAGACAGGTTTTTCAACCCCTGACGGTCTGCATTACAGCAAAGATACCTACAAGAGCCTCTACTCTTATTACATGTCTGTGATCACACAGGCTTAAATATTTATCGATTGACATCCGCTTCACATGCCGTTATAATAGTCTTTGCGATTGCCGAAAGGCAAGCAAGCTGTTGTAGCACAGTCGGTAGTGCGTCGCATTGGTAGTGCGGAGGTCACGAGTTCGATTCTCGTCAGCAGCTCGTTAAATTTAAAGCTCTCAGTTCCGTTTGGAACCGAGAGCTTCTCTTTTTATTCTTCCATCAGTTTGGAAAAGAGATACTGATAAATCTCCGTATTCTTTTCCTGCCAGTTATCGATCATGTGCTGTGCAATCTCCTCTGTGGGAACCGGAACCCTGATATCCAGAAGGTCCTGCCCATTTTCCCTTGCAAGGAGCTGAACTGTATATTCATTCTCGCCGGTCTTCTGATAATCCCCGAGAATTGACTTTTCATTTCTGAGCTTCATGCTGTTGTCACGAAGGTACTCATCTATCTGCTGCCTGATTGCAGGGTTTATTCTGTTCCCAAAAAACTCTAAGGTCTGCGATCCTGCATCTGTTATCTCCAGATATGTCCTGTTGGCCATGGTCTTTTCTGTGATAAGGTCAGATGCCGCCAGTTCACTGAATACCTCCTGCAATGTAAGGAAGGTCGTATACTCTTTTTCCAGAATAAAATCGTATATCTGGGACTTACTTAGAGTATCGTCACACCTCTTTAGCATGTACAGAACTATCATCTTATAAAGCGTTAAATACTGCGAACTCAATTTAAAACTCCAATCAATCTACTACATGTGCCTTTACTGCTGCGCTGACAACATCAGCTACCCTTGGATCAAAAGCTGCAGGAAGGATATTCTCATCACTGAGCTCCTCGTCAGGCACAAGTCCTGCGATGGCTGTTGCTGCTGCAAGCTTCATCTCTTCTGTAATCTGTCTTGCTCTTGCTTCCAATGCGCCTTTGAAGATACCTGGGAATACAAGGACGTTATTTACCTGATTCGGGAAGTCGCTTCTGCCGGTACCTATAACACGTACACCGGCTTCTTTTGCGAGGTCAGGCATGATCTCAGGTACAGGGTTGGCCATTGCGAACATGATCGCATCCTTATTCATCTTCTGAGCCATCTCTTTTGTCACAATTCCGGGTGCAGAAACACCAACAAAGATGTCAGCTCCTACCAGAGCATCTGCAAGAGAACCCTTGATCTGATCGGGATTGGTCACATCCATCATCTTCTTCTGCATCCAGTTAAGATCCTCAGACTCCTTGTGAAGGATACCGACCTTATCACACATCGTTACATTCTTGAATCCATAGCGAAGAAGGAGCTTGGTGATAGCGATTCCGGCGCTTCCCGCACCGTTTACAATGACCTTGCAGTCTTCCTTTTTCTTGCCGACTACTTTAAGGCCGTTTATTATACCCGCAAGAACAATGATGGCTGTTCCGTGCTGGTCATCATGAAATACCGGAATATCCAGCATCTCTTTTAACCTCTCTTCGATCTCAAAGCATCTGGGAGCTGAAATATCCTCAAGGTTGATTCCGCCAAAGCCCGGAGCCAGATATTTGACTGCTTTTATGATCTCCTCTGTGTCCTGAGTATCAAGGCAGATCGGAACGGCATTGACTCCTCCAAACTCCTTGAAAAGAACTGCCTTACCTTCCATAACAGGCATTGCTGCGTATGGTCCGATGTTTCCAAGACCAAGAACCGCACTTCCGTCTGATACAACTGCTATAGTGTTGGACTTGATGGTATATTTATATGCCAGCTCTTTATCCTGTACTATCAGCTTACACGGCTCTGCAACTCCCGGTGTATAAGCAAGTGCCAGATCCTCCTTGGAATTAACTTTGGACTTGGATGTTGTCTCAAGTTTGCCCTGCCATTCCTCGTGGAGTTTAAGTGCTTTTTCTGCGTTTGTCATTTTAATGCTCCCCTTTCAAAATCTTACTAGAAGGTCTTACCTACTATATTATAGGCAAAAGAGATGACCTCGTTTCTTTTATCTGTATCAATATATTTATAGACATTCCATATCTGCTTTTTGCCTCCGCCTGTGGTCTGAAGACCAAGGGCAAGGCCAAGTGCTGCGATCTCATCGCCGGCATCGGTCTGTCTTGAGAGCATAAGTGCATCGATGTAGCCGTTCTTTTCCATCTTGACGTAGGCGTAGGCAAAGGCCGCTGCCTGCAACTCCTGACCTGCTGTTGATGAATAACCGACCTCGCTCAGGATGATCGACCTTACATTGCCTGAAGTATCAAGCATCTCAGGTCTCTTCATATAATTGGTAAGAACTTCTATGTTCTCCATGGTTATACATGGCGTTGTGTCTGAGTGATTGACATACTTGGAAGACTTCCAGAATGCAGTGTTTCCGTTGGGGAAGGAGTACGGATGAGCAGCCAGTCCCCAATCGATGTTACCGTATTCTGATAAAGAGGCTGAAAAGATATCAAGGACATCCTTGGCATCATAGTCTCCGGTCTTCTCTGTATTAAATGTCCAGCGCTGATCAATAGGTATATAGACCTTGGCTGCACTGTTCTGACTTTTGATGGCGTTGTAGAACACCCTGAAAGCCCTGGTAAACGCAACTGTATAGGTGTTTACGTCAGTATGAGTCATGTAGTTGTATTCTTTTCTCGCATTAACTTCGTTTGCGATGATCCACATACTGACATTGCCGTGTCCCGAGCCGGAGTATCTGTTTGCCAGAAAGCTTCCGATGGCTGCAAGAGCCTTGACTCCGCTCTCGTTGGTAGCATTGAACATGTAGTAAGGTGCTGTTGATCCGCTCCTCGCACTGGGATGTGTGATCTCCGGATACGCCGCTGTGCTGGCATTGTTGAGGATAATGGCAGCCACATCAATTCCCATGGAATTGAGGCGTTTAAAGAGATTGTCATAGTCGTTCATGATCTGGGCGTTGAAATGATAGGTAACACCGCCGTATGAATAAGGTATTCCACCTGATGTGACCAGAATGTGATTAAGCGGAATATTATATGTAGCATACTGGCATCCCAGATCAGCCAGTTCTCCAATCCTCAGAGGATCCGGGAGAAGTCCCTTGATTGACCTGTGCTGCATTCCGCCGTAACTATAGCCTGCACAAGCACCCGGATTGGTAATGTACTTGGCATGACTGATAGAAACGTACTTGTCATCCATCTTGACAGCTACCTGGAATTTGGAAAAGAGCCTTGAATTGGCTGCACCCTTGTTGAGGTCCACGGCAAAAGATGTGTCATCGCTCTTATAGACCTTGGCAATGGGACTGCTTCCTTCTACAATTCCATCATCATAAACCGCTTCTTCAAAGAGATAGTAATATTTGTCATCGCTCTTTGGAATTCCGTCTGATGTGACAGTAACTTCAACCTTGCCTGATGAATTGATGCTACAGTTCTCTATCTTTGCGAACTCAGCGGTATTCTCAGGTGTCATCTCAACAGTGGCAGGTCTTTGCAAAAGAGCTTCCGAGACCGTATGTCCTGCTTTTACTATGGAATCTATAGTAGATTCATTAATAAACTCTTCGTTCTTTTCTTCCTCTACCTCCAGAGAAGTTTCAAACAGAATCTCCTGTTCTATAGCTGCCTCCTCGGGAGTTTTGTTCTTGTCGCCAATAAGGAGCCATCCCATCATGGCTCCCACGAGTACGATTGCGAACACTGCCAGTGCCCCTGACAGGATCACGATTATTCTATTTCTTCGAGCCTTTTTGCCCGTTCTTCGTTTTCTTTTCCTGATCTTCATTAAAAAACCAACATTTCTTACAAATTCCGGTTACTTGTTATCCCTGCTTTTCAGCCTCTTCATGTGGTCTTTGATCTTTTGCTCATAACCATTGCCAGTGGGGCTGTAGAACTCTTTGCCATTGAGCTCGTATGGTTTGTACTGCTGTTCCACGTAGTGGTCAGGATAATCATGGGCATACTTATAGCCTATGCCGTGGCCAAGTTTGGATGCTGATTTGTAATGAGCATCCTGAAGATGCGGCGGTATCGGAAGATTACCGGTTTCTCTGACCGTCTGCATCGCCTCATCTATAGAAAGGTAAGCCGCATTGCTCTTGGGAGCTGTTGCGACGTATGTGACTGCCTGTGCCAGCGGGATGCGTCCCTCCGGCATTCCTACTCTCTCTACTGCAAGAGAAGCGGCTACCGCCACCTGAAGTGCCTGGGGGTCAGCGTTTCCGACGTCCTCAGAAGCACAGATCATAATACGTCTTGCTATAAACTTGGGATCCTCACCGGCGTTCAGCATTCTGGCAAGATAGTAAACAGCCGCATCGGGATCGGATCCTCTCATACTCTTAATAAATGCGGAGATTGTGTCATAGTGGTTATCTCCGTCCTTATCATATCTTGCCACCTTCTTCTGGATGCACTCTCTTGCCACTTCCATAGTGATATGTATAAGTCCGTCCTCACTTCTCTGAGTGGTAAGAATGCCAAGTTCTATGGCATTTAAGGCATGTCTTGCATCACCGTCAGCTATATCCGCAAGAAAATCTGCAGCATCGGGCTCAAGAACCGCTTTGTATGCACCCATTCCTCTCTCTGTATCTGTCACTGCCCTGTTAAGGAGCACCTTGATGTCATCGCTGGTAAGAGGCTTAAGCTCAAAGATGATGGATCTTGAAATAAGAGCCCCGTTAACCTCAAAGTAGGGATTTTCAGTTGTAGCACCAATAAGCACAACGGTTCCGTCCTCAACAAAAGGAAGCAGATAATCCTGCTGCGACTTATTAAATCTATGGATCTCGTCTATGAAAAGAATAGTCTTCTTCCCATACATTCCCTGGTTGTCCTTGGCCCTGCTTATGACATCTTCCATGTCCTTCTTGCCTGCAACCGTGGCGTTAATCTGGGTAAACTCTGCCTTGGTGGAGTTTGCGATAACCTTGGCCAGGGTAGTCTTACCCGTTCCGGGCGGTCCATAGAATATTATTGAACTGAGTTTGTCTGCGGAAATTGCACGATAAAGAAGCTTGTCTTTTGCAATGATGTGCTGCTGCCCTACAACCTCATCAAGGGTCCTGGGGCGCATCCTTGCGGCAAGCGGAGATTCTTTTTCCATATTGTTTTCGCGCATATATTGAAACAAGTCCATAACACTACAATTCTACTATTTTTGCTCAGATTTTGCCATACCTATTTAACCAATCATCTCCCCCTTTAAAGATCCTGCAGTATCCCGTTACTGGACGATTGAAATGACATCCGAAGACATGGTTATGGTGATGTTTCCTTCGCGGTTAAGATATGTGGAGACGCCGGCAGCTTCGAGAATCTGCATGACCTCTTCATCCTCAGGTTCCTCAGTGCTTGAGGTGATGATGGCATAGTCCGGAGCTACCTTTTCGATAAGGGCCGCAGTATTCTTCTCATAGCGGCCGTGATGGGGAACTTTCAGGATCTCTGCCTGAATGTCATCCATAGCAAGGAGCTCATTTATACGGAGTTTTTCCGCATCTCCCGCAAAGAGCATGTTGTTATCGCCACAACTTACCATGATCACAAGGGAGGAGTTATTGCTGGGATCCTTTTCGTAAGCAGTGCTCTGGGGTGGATAGATATCATAAGTGACTCCGTCCATTTCAAAAGATGTCTCCTCTGTTACCACTGTCTCGGTAAGTCCCTTTGCATTTAATGCTGCCAGATAGTTGTCAATGTCATCCGAGTCTTTTGACTTATAGGTGGTGTAGATAGTTCCAATATCGAAATTGTTTATCACATGGTCTGCTCCGCCTACATGGTCCTTGTCAAAATGTGTGATTATGAGATTGTCTACCCTGGTAACCCCCTGTTCTTTAAGGAAATCCACCAGCTCCTGCCCATGCTCATCAAGGCCCGTATCTATGACAGTCACGTGGCTCTTTCCAATGAGAACAAATGCATCGGCAGAACCACCGGAAACGGCCGTTATTGTCAGTTCTGAATCCGCTGCGGCATCCGACACATTGTTTTCTGTGGTATTCCCAGTTGCGACTTTGGTTTCTGCGGTCGTTATATTTTCTGCATTTCTGCCGCATCCCACCAGCAGTAAAAGAGCCATCATCAGCCCTGCTATTCTTCTAATACTCATGGCGTATCTCCTTTGACATTATCTTTTACAGGCATTACTATATGAAATGATATGTCATCATTGTACAGGTATAACCTAAAACAAACATAAAGACATAATGAAAGGAAACTAAAATGAAAGCAGTTAAAGCTTTTTTCATAACACTGGTAGTAGTTCTGCTTATCGGAGTAATATTCCTCATCGGCAAGGACTCAATCATGAAGGATGTCAAGGCAACTCAGGAGCAGACACAGTCAAATACTGAGAAAAAGAGCGCCAATCCCATCAAAAAAGCCATTGTCAGCGAGGCAATTGACTCTTACGCTGAAAAGTCTTCAGGTAAGACAAAAGAGATCTTCGACTCAATGTCAGAAGAAGACAAGGATACCGTTACTGAGATCATTGCCAATAATGTTTCTCTCGACTCCATATCCGAGGTTCAATCCTATGTAAATAGCGAAGATGCCTCAGGTCTCATGGAGTACGCTGAGGAAAACCTCTCAGAGGAAGAGATCAAAGAGCTCACGGATATCATGTCAAAATACGTAACTCCTTAATCGGCCTTTACTATATTTCTGACCCATATACCGCTCTTTACCAGGCAGAATCCTATGATGCACTTGATGAACTCCAGGCTGTTTACGATAATGAAAATAGTAAGAGCCGGAAGTGCTGTATATCTGCTGAGGATAAAGGATGCCGGTACAGAAACAATCCATGCAAAGCAGCTGTCAAATATAAAGGTTATAAGTGTCTTGCCGCCTGAACGCAGTGTAAAGTAAGACACATTTGCATACGAATGAATAGGCATACAACATGCCAGAACAAGTATAAATCTGGTGGCCAGCGCTTTCGTCTCGGGTGTTGTATTATAGACCTGAGGAATAAAAGGCGCCGCCAGCGCAAGGAGCGATCCCATTACAATAGTACTCATAAAGCTGAGTGCAGCCATTCTCCAGGCACTTCTTCTGGCCGAAACAAGTCTGTCGGCACCGAGCTCCTGTCCAACTATGATTCCCGAAGAATTTCCAATCGACAAAAATACCTCATTGAAGATTTGAGAAATAGTACTGCTTATAGTCATTGCAGATACAACTTCAAGGCCTCTTACAGAGTATGCCTGCAAAAGTCTTGCCTGTGCAAAAGACCACAAAAACTCGTTCAAAAAAAGCGGAAGTGTTCTGGACATGATAGGCCAGATAAGACTTACAGGAATCCTGAAATTACTGTAAAGCCCCTTAAAGAATCCGTAAGCCGAGCCTCTTCTGTGGGCACCTATCACAACTATGGCAAATTCCACAAATCTCGAAATAACTGTGGCTACAGCAGCACCTCTTACTTCCAGCCTCGGAAATCCGAGATAACCGAATATCAAAAGCACATTGAACACGAAGTTCACTACCATGGCTATCATACTGGCGATCATAGGAAGTGTTGTCCTTCCGGACTCTCTCATGGCACTGGCATAAACCTGCGTAAGACTGAAAGGCACAAGGCCTATCAGCATGATGTGCAGGTACGAAAGAGCGTACCCCAAAGTCTCAGCCCTGGCTGCATCCGTAGTATCTTTTGCAATGTAATCAAGGATAAGTGTCGGCCCGTTAAAGTACAGGATTGCAATGGCAACTGTAAATATGGTTATGGCTGTCAAAAGCTTGAACCTTATGGCTATGCGCACTCCGTCCATATCTCCCTTGCCAAAAAACTGCGTGCTGAAAATACCTGCGCCGGCCAGTGACCCCCATATGCACAGGTAAAAGACAAAAAGGAGCTGGTTGACTACTGCCACAGACGGTATCTGCAGTGGTCCAAGGCGCCCTACCATGACATTGTCCAATAGTCCGACAATATTGCTGAGGGTATTCTGGATGATCATGGGGAGCACCACCATTGCTACTCTTCTGTAGAATGCGGCGTCGCCAAAAAGACACTCCCTTAATGTAAATCTGTATTTAATTGCTTCTTCTCTGTTTCCGGTTTCAAATGTTGTCATATTTTCTTCTCAAATTGGTAGTTTACCAGGAAAATTCCCCAAAGAGTATATGCACCGGCCTTACTTTTTTCTTGTGTAGAGAAGGGCTGCGATTATAGATACGCAGGGAACAGCACAGATGATTCCCACGCTTCCTGCAATTGCTCTGATGATCTCAATTGCCACAAAGTCAGTACATAAAAGCTGTCTTAATCCGACACCGTAGGAATAGATTAGAACGCACATGTTTAGTGCACTTCCCACATATGCCAAAACCAGTGTATTAGCCATGGTTCCCATGGCATCACGGCCGATATTTAGTCCCGATGTAAACAGCTGCCTTGCATCCCTCTCAGGATTAATATTATGAACCTCCTCGAGAGCCGACGCAATAGACATCGCAATGTCCATTACCGCCCCCATGGCAGCGATCAGTATTCCGCTGGTAAAAAGACCTCTGAGCTTAATTGCAGTTGTGCTCTTTAAAAGAAGCAATGCTTCCGCTTCATCCATCTGAAATGTGGAAATTCCGCCAATGTTTGCAGCCACCTGAGCAAGGAGCGCTGCGATCAGAACTCCGCTAAAGCAGCCCAGTGCAGCAGATACTGTTTTCCTGCTAAAGCCTCCTATCAGGTAGAAGCACACAGAGCTTGTAAAAAAGATAATGCCACAGGTCAGCGGTATCGGCTGAACTCCCTTAAGTGTCAGGGGAAGAAGTATTCCGAAAATGCAGAGCACTGTATATGCAAGACCTGCAAAAGCCTTGATTCCCTGAAAACCTCCTATAACAGCAAGAACCAGAAAGAACAAAACCACAAGTCCTATCATCAGCGGCACTCTGTTGTAGTTATAGATGTTGCAGCTATATATCCCGTCTCCTGTGGTATCTATGCGGACGCACACAGTATCCCCGGGCTTTACATTTACATTATAAAGAGCGCTGAAATAGTTGGTAACAAAGCATATGTCTCCTTTGTACCTGCCGGTGAGTATCTCCACCTTCAGTTCAGCGCTCCCTCTGAGGACACCTTCGGTGTCCCGGTCGACTTCCGAGTTATCCTCGGTTATCGCCAGGACTTTCGCTGTTTCATACTCAACTCCGGTTTCCCTTGTTGTGGTATATTCCGGCCTGTCCTTGTTTGCAAGGACAAGGGCCAGAATAAGTACCAATGAAAAAGCTATGATCACGAAGATGTTTTTAACTATTCTTTTTTTATCCAGATTATTTAATGACATGTAACAGTAACAACAGCTTTCTGATTCCGATTGCTGCGAGGCCAAGTCCCGAAGTAACCACTACTGTAGTTGCTGCTGCCTTGGCTGCTTTTCTTGCCTTTGATTCAGGCTTATCCGATGTAGCTGTCGCCTCCTCAACAATTGTATCAGTTTTATTGTCGCCTGTCTGCTCTGTAATAGCAGGCTGGTCACCACTTTGCTGCTCAGGTGTCTCTGTAAGTGCAGTCTGATCATCAGGAATATCTGTTACGCTTCCGACAACTTCGCCCTCAGAAGAACCTGTAGCATTCTCTTTTGCCGGTTCTGTAGCCTTGTTGTTCTTGTTGCTTCTTCCAAAGATCTTGCCTGCCAGATTTTTAACTCCATCTGTAACAGTATTTACTACAGATCCAACAGTCTGCTTAACAGCTCCAAGCACTCTCTGTACAGGTGACTGAGGTGCAGAGTCTCCTGATGAGCTTCCACTATCTGATGATCCCGATCCACTGTTTCCGCCTTCATCAGACGAACCTGAATCATCTCCGGATCCTGTGCCGGGCTCAATCTGTGTACCTGAATCATTTCCTGTTCCTGAATCGGGTTCAATTTGTGTGCCGGGCTCACTTCCTGTGCCGGGCTCTATTCCTGTTCCGGGCTCTGTTCCTGTTCCAGGCTCTGTTCCTGTTCCAGGCTCTGTCTCTGTTCCGGGCTCTGTCTCTGTTCCGGGCTCTGTTCCTGTTCCGGGCTCTGTTCCTGTTCCAGGTTCTGTCTCTGTTCCGGGTTCAGTCTCTGTTCCGGGTTCAGTCTCTGTTCCGGGTTCAGTCTCTGTTCCGGGTTCAGTCTCTGTTCCGGGCTCACTTCCTGTGCCTGATTCACTGCCTGTGCCGGGTTCCGGCTTAGGAGCTTCTTTAATAAGCTCAATATCATCGCAGTTACGTACTCTGAATACAGGCACGGAAACATCGCTGTCTCCTTCGGGGTGCATATAGAGGACACCGATTGCTGAAACTTCAGCGCCCACCTTAACAAATTCATTAAGTGCGGCCTTGCCTTCATCTCCTGTTGTACCGGACTTGATATAACCATCGATGAATATCGCTGCCTCTGCTCCTGTGCCATCTGCAAGCCAGAACTCTTCAATATTTCCGTCAGCTCCCTCAGCGACTCTTGTTACCTTACCTGATGTCTTAAGAAGTGATCCTCCGAGTGCAGCATAATCCATAGCTGTTCTGGTATCTACTTCTCGGGGTTCCCATACATAAGGCTCATCATCAAGAATCCTTGCTGAAAGAACCTTAAGTTCCATATCTCCCTGATACTGTGCAACAAAACCTGTGATGCGTACTTTGGTACCAATCTCAAGGCCTGCTGTAGCATATGGGAAGATATCAATACCTGCTGTCTCATCCTGGATGTAGATTGTATCGAAGAAGGTTGTATCAGGGTTTGATGTTCCGCTGGTCACATAACCTTCAACTGCAAATACCTGATTCATCTCACCTGCACGGGCCTGTGCGATTGTTGATACAGGAAGTTCTACAGTATAACCGCCAAGGATGTTGTTTATTATTGTGTAGTTAGTGAAAGGAAGAGAATCTGCGTTATCGATCTCTGCCTTTACTTCAAAGTCTGAAATAAATACTCCACCGGCAACGTAGATATCTCCGCCAGCCTTGGTGTGCTGGGTTGCAAGGAAGGTTACATTTCCTTCGTTGTCGTTCTTGGCACCCTTGACGCCGTTAGTTAAAGATCCTTCCCGTGCATTACCGGATGCATCCTTACAGTCAACGGAATATGTTGTATCATAGCCCTTTACAAGCCACTTTGCAGCATCAACAAAATCTGTTGCGGTAGCATTTGAAATATTTACAGAACATCCTGAGTACTGGCTGTACTTCTGCCCGTCACGAAGACCTGCAAACAGACCCGCTGCCTCATCTACGTTGTAGGTCGTAGGATACATTCTGTATACCTGGCCGCCATTGTTTGTATCATCACATACTTCATCGGAACCCATACTGATTGTTGATCCGATGGCTTCAAGAAGCTTATTCTGCTCTGTTGCAGTCTGTCCGTCTGCAGTGTCCGAATAATCAGCCAGTCCGCATACTATAACAGATCCGCCGTTTGCCACATAATCCCTGACCATGGCAATAAACTCATCACTATAGTGTGATACGCTATAGTTTCCGGCATTTGCTGTTCCACTCTTCTTGGCAGGTGCTGAGAGAACAAGAAGTGCACAGTTTTCAAGTGTTTCAGGTGTTATCTCTGTAGTTGCAACCTGGGCTCTTATGTTCTTTGAAGCACAGATTGAGATAAATGCTGACATGTTTCCGCCATAGTAGCCGGTTACATAGTCATTGTAATGAGTACCGTCGATAATAACATTTGCAACCATCTCAGGTACTGTGTAATCTACTGTAAGCTTATCTGTGTATGTTTTCTCTACACCCCCCAGTACTGCATTTACTGTAACTTCATAGGTTACCTTGCCGGCCTGATCATATACAAAGTCTGTCTTGTATGTTGCTGTGCCTTTAGGAGCTACTGATGTGATCTCAGCTTCCTCACCGGTAACTTTTGCTACAGGAGTCTTCTTGCCGTCAACATCGCTGAGCTGAATCTCAATATCGCTGATCACAAGGTCTTTGGATTCATTGTTGTAAAGATCAACATTAACATCAATCGGCTCACCCGCTACAGGAAGTACTGTATTTGTGTATGTGCTGTTGATACCGCAAGCCTCAACACTACCTACCCATACAGGAGCTGTTACAGCGATGTTGCCATCCTTCTGTGTGATCTTGAGGTAGTAGTATGAATAATGTGAAGGAACAGTAAACTCAACAGTTGCCTCACTCTCATCTACGGTCTTTTCATCGATGGATTTTCCACCGTTTACAATTACCTGCACCTTACCGATAGAACCGTCTGTAGGATCCTTGATATCAGCCTTGATTGCAAGGTGATCACCTACTGCATCCTTTTCAAGGATGGATCCCATGATATTGCCTTCAAGTGTGTAATAGATATAAAGGTCATTATCCTCTGTAGCATAGATGCGGTAGTTTCTCATTGCATCGTAGATAGCATCCTCGTCATTGGTATCTGCGAGCATTACTGTACGTGCTGTGTTGGCATCACCCCACTTACCCTTGTGGTTATCCTGGTTATTGGTAGGTGCTACATGCCATCCCTTATCAAGTGCACGAGTGTAGTACTCATATGACGGGAAGTAACCTGAAGAACCGATTGTGCCTTCTCCGTTGCCTACCTCGATCATAGTGATAAGATTATCGTTCTCTTCTGAGTAGTATGCAAAGTCACTGAAATCACCAAAGGTTGTTCCGGGGTGATTAAACTGGCTGATGGAATCAGGAACAGTTCTGAGTGCTGCATAGTAGTTCTGAAGAGCTGTTGCATATGTGCTGTACTCTGTCTGTGTACGGCTCTGGAATCCAGGTGTGTTATAGGTGTTGATATGTCCGAGACCGTTACTCCAGGTCATCTCATAACCGTATGCGCATGTAAAGTCGTCTGTTGAATACTGCTTAACAAGGTTGTGAGCGTATGTCCACTCATCATTTGCAGACTTATCTACATTCTCGGTTATCTTTGACTCTTTTTCATTGTCGATTGAGTTACTGTGGTCTGTGATAACAATGTAGTCAAGGTTATCTACATTTGAAGCATGCTTAAGTGCATCCTCAAGTGATCCTGCACCATCGGAGATATTTGTATGAGCATGGATCTGACCAAAGTATACATTGTACCTGTCATTAAGTCTCTTTGTGAACTTAAGTGTAGAAACAGGACTGTCCTTGTATCCTTCAAGAACTGCCTTAACCTGTATCTCACATGGAAGATTCTCAAGCTTGATTGAACCCGAACACAGTATCCAGTCATCATGCTGTTCTTCCTCTGCAGGCTCTGTCTCTGCACCTTCTGTAGCAGGTTCGTTAGTTGTAGTCTCAGTATCCTTTGCAATCTCTTCAGCAGTTCTGAATCTGTAAAGGATAATAGCTCCCTCTGTGGCAGTCTTAAATGAAACATACTGATCTGCAAATACAGCCCCACCGTTTGGATTGGCTTTTACTGCTGCAACCTGAGCCTGTGTGTACTGATAGTTAACTGTTATGCTCTTTTTAAGTCCTTCCTTGACTGCATATGTACTGATTGTTGCAGGAAGCTCTGTAAACTGTATCTTCGCGCCATCTTCATACTTAACGAACTCCCCACCGTTAACTGAGTAGAAAATCTCTGCTCCGTCAGTAGCTGTTGAAAGAACTATCTCCTGCTTGAGTCCGATCTCTCCCGATGCAGGATCAGCCTTAACAAGCGCTGTTACTGAAGAGTCAACTACAGGATTACCTGTTACCTTGACGCTGTCCATGCGGATAACGCCGCCGCTTCCGGGTGCTTTATCACCCTTTGCTGAAAGACCTCCTGTAGGAACAAGTCTTATCTTGACATTCTCAGCATCGGCTGCTGCATTAGGAATCTCAAAAGTAAAGGTTACATAGTAGGTTGGAGCAAGTGATGTTCTTGCAATACCGTCTGTGATATCGCCGGATCCACTTACTTCAAAAGGCTCTGTGATTGCCTTGCCATTCTCATCCGTTTCACCGGTCTTTTTATATGCTGTGTACTTGTATGAGTATGTACCGTTCTTAAGGTTCTTGAAGTTTTCTCCGTCAGTTGAGTACTGAAGCTGGAATGCTCCGGCCGCAGTATTGGATGCCCTCATTCTTAATGCCAGAGACATGTTGCCATAGCCTGTTGAAGGGAATGAAAGCTCCATGTAGTCAGACTCTGATATTACTCCTGTTGAACCCATGTAATAGCTTGTAGAACCGGTTGTTGTGCTCTTGGCATCAGTCCATGGTTTTGAAACATTACCGCCCACTACAGCTGTGAACTTAGCGTTCTTATCAAGCATATCGTCGGTTTTGAAAAGATCGCCATAGATATACTTATCTGAGTCTTCAACTTCATTGTAGTGTGCATTTCCTGCCCACTGTGCTACTGCAAGTGAAGTTTCATTGTCATACTCAAGCTTGGCTGTGCTCTCACCTTCTTTTACTGCATAGAAATTAAAGATGTAAGCAGGATCTTCTTTAAATCCATAAGCCTTGAAATCACCATTGTAATATTCAAATGCCTGAACGCTTGAGCCAACCTTCACGGTTGTACTCTTTAAGTAGAAGTTTCCGGCATTGTTTTCATCTGCTGCAGCCTCTACCCACGTACTTCCTTCTACTGCTTCATCAGTAAGTACCAGATTGATATAGTCCTTGGTCTTTCCATCTGCCTGAGTCTTAGTCTCTTTGACAATTGAAAGGAATTTGCCATCTTCTGTCTTAAAGACATAATTTCCGTCATCATCAACAGAAACTGTCAAAACAACGGCATCTGTATCTTTTATGTCAAGAACTCCCTCTTCTGAAGGCTTAAGATCAATGCCCTTAAGTCCGCCGTTTTCGGCAGTTGATGACATCACCTTACCTGAAGTAGGATGATAAGCAACTACCATATCACCGGGGTTAAATGTTCTGGTGAGGAGCTTACCTACTGTATTTGCTTCATCGTCCTCAGAAGTTCCTGCATAATAGAACTTTGTAAGGAAGTTCACTCCTCCGTTACCAAGAGAATATACAGTAAACAGATTCTTGTAGATCTCAATATACTGAGCATTTGTGTTGCCATTCTTATCTGTATATACTGCTGTGTTGTTCTTAACATAGAATCCGCCTGAAGTCTGCTCTTCAAGTGTCCACTTGGACAGATCTGTGAGCTCATCGGCAAACAGAAGTCCCTGTGCTCCACCTTCTGGAGCTGTCAGATATTTGTAAGTACCTGCCTCTTCATCTGCAAGGTACTTAAATGCCACATAGTCATCTGTCTTTTCTACAGTAAGGACTACACTGCCTTCCTTACCTGTGACTTTACCGTCTTCTGCTGTTTCAATTCCGACGCCCTCAAGTTTGGTTCCGTTTACAGTGCCTGAAAGAGCTGCGCCATCTATTACCATGATGACTTTATCGCCATCTTTAAGCTCTTTAGCCTCTTTGCCTGCTTCTACAGTATCGTCATCCTCTGTCTCACCCTCAACAAATTCAGGAAGAGTGTATGCTGAGAGTATATAGTTATCTTTATTATCTGTTCCTGCAAGATAACTGTATGCAGTGAAAAGATTTTTGAAGAGCTCTAAATACTGAGACTTATCAATATTATTCCTGTTGTCGTGGTAAAGAGCATTTACATTCTTTACAAGGAATGAACCATCCTCTTCAGGCTCAAATGTCCATAGGCTGTAATCATTCTTGTCAGTCTCAAATGTGAGGCTGTTTCCTGTAGCACCTGTTGTAAGGTATTTGATCTGTGTCGCGGTTGTCAGATTGTCATTCTCTATAACAGGAAACTCTGATGTAATGTAGTACTGACCCTCAGTCTCACCCTTTACAAGAGAAAGCTTTGCAAAAGGAGCTGCTTCATCGCTGTAAGTCAGATGACCGTCTTCATTGACTGCAACTGCTGCCGGCTCAAGTTTAATATTTCCTTTATTATCAGGCTCAGAAGCAGTAACAGACATTGCCTTATCACTTCCAAAAGTCATCACAAACTTCTGATCTTCTGAAAGCCTGGTAACGTCAGTGATCCTGGATCCTGCAAAAAGCTCATATTTAAACTCTGCAACATCGCTCTTTTCGCCATTAAGTTCAGCGTAAGCATAGAGAGTTCCATCCTTAGTGATCTCAACAGCCTTCTCGTAATCTTTGAAGTTCTCTCCATCGAAGCTGTACTTGATTGTTGCGCCTTCTGTTACGCAAGCAAGTTCAACCTTATCGCCGAACTCAACCTTGGAGTCGCTCTCTACTGATGCTGTAGGAGCTGCGATAGAAGAAGTTGCACTCGCAAAATAGAAATCTACATAACATAATTTCTTATTGCTGGCATTATTTGTAAGAACAGAAAACGAATTGTTCTTACATGAGAGGTATTGATACTTGTTATTATTCGAAAGAACTGTATTACTTCTTACATTGAAGTGACCTGAGTCGGCATTCTCTAATACCCACTTACCACAATCAGTATCATCTGAAGACACCTCATCTGCGAAAACAAGCCCCTGTGAAGTTGCAGATGGAGTAGCAAGATATTTGCCTTCATCATTTTTGAATGCATAATAATCCCCTAAAGCCTCAACAGTAAATACTGCTGCTCCGTCATATGAAGTCACAACTCCGTCAGATACAGTTATCTCAACTGAATCCAGTTTTGTATTTGAAGCGGTATTCTTGGTGAGTGCTCTGTTACCAACTGTAATGATAACCGTATCACCGTTGCTTAAACTGTCTGCTTTTTTGCCGTTGTCATCTGCTCCCTTAGAAGCTCTCATCAAAGAAAACTCTTCAACTGCCTCTTTTGCCGGAAACTCAAACTTAATCCTGTCACCGTCAACAGCATCCATAGTATCCGAGTCATAGCTTGCATAAGCCCAGATCACAGTGTCCTGTGTTGTATCGATGCTGATCCTGTCGTCATATATTGTATATCCGGCATCACCGGCTTCATTGATTGAATAGTAGATGGTTGAACCCTCAACATCACAGGTAAGGGTAACATAGCCATCCTCCAGGGTGGCATTAACAACGAGGTTTACTGTTTCATCTGATGCAGTCTCTGCAGCACCGGCGTCAGCAGTATCCTCAGATACTGTCTGTGTGCCTGCTGTGCCGGCTACATCAGCTGTGTCTGCTGTATTAGCTGTATTAGCTGAATTGGCTGTATCAGCTGTACCGGCCGCATCATCAGATGTATTCTGAGCGTCATTCTCCCCATTATTTTCATTCGCATCCTCGGAAGTATCATCTTCGTTTGCTGCATCTGTCGCAACAGTTGATGATCCTCCTGAAGCATTGTCTGTAGCAGCATCTGCAGTGCTCATCTCTGTTGATGCAGTGCTCATCTCTGTTGATGCAGTGCTCATTTCTGTTGATGCACTGTTCGCAGCTTCTACAGTCTGTTCGATAGCTGTGGGCTCACTTGCCTCTGCAACTAAAAAAGCATTTCCGAATGTAGAGGACACAATCAGAAATGCTGTTACAAAGGACAATAATCCCCTGGTCGCGCGTTTCATAATAAATCTCTCCCTTCAACAAAATTTCATTTTTATCCGGTCCCCACCAAATAAAATTTCGAGTAGAAGAATCGTACCAATATAGCACGTGTTATGTCAACTAAAAACCGTGTATCAAAAACAAGCTTCAGCCCCAGTATTCATGCGGCATTTACGAATACTCGTTTCTCAAACCCGCCAACCACGCGACCAAAATTTTTTATATTTTTTTTATATTTTTTTCATAAAATCACTGCAATACTTTTTCAATAAAATTTTTCACATAATTCCTGTAAGCATCAGTACCTGCGAGTACGGACTCTGCATGCCCCGCTCCGGGAATTGTATAGAACTCAGCATATCCGGCTGTAGCATTTTTCATATCTTCGGAATTCTTGGGAAGAATAAAATCATCATTTGCACCGTGAATAAAGAGGATCGGTACAGTATTGTCAGATAATGAATCAATAGGCCTCATATCTTTTAACGCATAATGGAACCTTATACGCGCACCAAAATCAGCTATATTAAACAGCCATGACGGAAGATGCCTGCTTACGTATGCACCTCTGATAACATTCTCGATATCAGAAAACCCGCAATCAGCCACGGCAAAATCCACCTTTGGCTTGTACTTCATGACAGTTGCAGTTGTCGCAGCTCCAAGAGACTCTCCGTGAAGTCCCAGCACAGTCATATCTGTGTATCTCTTTCTGCTATCCTCTATCATCTTTAACAGGTCTTTTGCCTCAAGAATTCCGTATGAAGTAAAGGCAGGAGCATTCATTCCGTGTCCGCGAAGATCATACAGGATACAGTTAAATCCATAGTCCAGATACATCTTCACATACTTAAGATCTCCATTCCTGTTGTCTGTATAGCCATGTGAGATAAGCATATATTTTGTTGTTTCTACAGGATTTTTCAGAAAATGTACATGCAGAATATATCCGCCATCACCCTCAACAGTATAATCCGTCTTCTCAAGCGGATCATAAAACGAAGTGTCATAGTGATCCTTCTGCCAGGCAAATGCCTCATCCAGGGTCTGCCTCTTTCCGGTCATTACATAGCCTGCCATCCACCAGGATAATGCAAGAAATAAAACCGCTAAGATCAGAACAATACTTATAATGATCATGGAAATTCCCCCTCTCCCAATACTTATTTATGTCAAAAGATCTTTTGTCTTGGCCGTCAGCATGTTCAAAACCCGCTTTTTATCAAGACTCCAGAGTGGTTCCACCAGAAGCTTTCTGGGACCGTCACCTGTCATTCTGTGTACCACGGTCTCCTTCGGCAAAAGAGCTATTGCCCTTGCCACAACATCAGTATACTCCTCCATGGACATAATATGGAAGTCTCCGGCACCGCTATTTACGTCGTCCATATATTCCTTATACATGTCTGCGCCTTTTAATATCTGCAGATTCTGGATCTTAATTCCATCCAATGCAGGCTCAAGCCCCGACAGGAACCTGACTGTATCAAGCATATCTTCTGTACTCTCTCCCGGAAGTCCGAAGATCACATGAACAATAACCGTGATCCCTGCCTGTTTAAGGCGCCTGTACGCATCTTCAAACACAGAAAGCTCATATCCGCGGCGGATCCTTTTTGCCGTCCTTTCATGGATGGTCTGAAGCCCCAGCTCTATCCAGACCGTTTTAACAGCCGAGAGCTCTTTTAACATATCCATAACTTCCGGCCCCAGACAATCCGGACGCGTTCCGAGAGAAAGCGCCACTATGTCTCTGCGACTTATGGCCTTTTTGTAAAGCTCTTTTAACCTGCTCACATCTCCATAGGTATTGGTGTAGGACTGAAAATAAGCGATGAACCTACCGGCATCAGTCTTGTTTCTGATCAGCGCCTTTGCCCTTTCTATCTGAGCATCAACGTCAAAAAACTCCGGTGCCATGCCTTTGTCCTGATCTCTTATAAAGTCAGGGCCCTGCGCAAATTCACCGGAGCCGCCCTCAGAGCAGAAACTACAGCCCCTGTATCCAAGCGTGCCATCCCTGTTTGGACAGGTGCAGCCCGAGGACAAAGAGAGCCTGTAGATCTTCTCGCCATATGTATTTTTTAAATAAGTTGATAATTTAACCGGCATCGCGCATTTAATTCGTGAGGTATTCTTCGAATCTCGATATGTCTTTTTCTGTTAAAAGAGCCTTTACAAGCACTCCATCTTCCTGATATTCGGTCATCTTCACAAGGCCGCGACTGTTCAGCTCTCCAATGATTGCACCTTCCTTGTATGGAAGAAGGAGCGTAGCCTCTGTCTCCTCTTCTGCAAACTTTTTGTCGATTACCTCTATCAGGGCATCGAGGCTGTGTTTGTCCTTGGCTGAAATGTAGACACGGTCAGCCCCGGTCCTCGGAAACTCGATAGGCAGACTACCGCTTTCAATCTGCTCATCCTGTAAGATGTCTGACTTATTGAATACGTAGATTACCGGAATCTCTCCGGCTCCAATCTCCTTAAGCGTCTGCTGGGTGACCTCCATATGATGCCTGTATTCCGGATCAGAGAAGTCAATTACCTCCAGCAAAAGATCTGCGAACTTCGCCTCCTCAATTGTTGAGCGAAAAGCCTTTACAAGGTCATGAGGAAGATCGCTGATAAAGCCTACAGTATCTGTCAGAAGAAATGGTCTGTGATCCTTTGGTTCTATCTTTCTGACAGAGGTATCCAGCGTCGCAAAGAGCATGTCCTTTTCGAATACCTGCTTATCCTCGCTTCCCGAAACGCCGTACAGATCGATAAGTCCGTTTAATATAGTAGATTTGCCGGCATTGGTATATCCCACAAGAGCCACCTCAGGAAGTCCTGAGCGCATGCGTCTTCCTCTCTGGGTATCGCGTTCCTTGCGGATGCCTTCAAGATCCCTTCTAAGCTCAGCCATGCGGTGCTCAATGCGCCTTCTGTCCAGCTCAAGCTGTTTCTCACCCGAACCCTTGTTGGACAGTCTTCCGCTTCCGCCTCCCTGGCGGGAAAGAGATGTCCTCATATGCGCAAGTCTCGGAAGCATGTACTGAAGCTGCGCATATTCAACCTGAAGACAGGCCTCACGGGTCTTGGCTCTTCTGGCAAATATCTGAAGGATCAGTCCTGTCCTGTCGATGACCTCTGTATCCAGAGCCTTCTCGAGGTTTCTTGCCTGCATGGGCGAAAGAGCTCCATCCACAACCACAAGGTCAATGTCAAACATATCAAGGGATGCCGCAATCTCTTCCACTTTGCCGCTTCCGATATAAGTGCTGCGGTCGGGAGATGGCAGAGACTGAGTAACTGTCAGCGCAGCCTCAATGTCTATTGCCTTTACCAGCTCTTTTAACTCATCCATGGACCTTTCAAAGTCGGATGAACTTATTCCTGTATTAAGTCCCACCAGAACTGCTCTGGTGGGACGTGTCTGTGTTATGTTTTCTATCATATATTCACTCGTATTTCTATTTTTTATCTGAGTTAAAGTCAGATCATAGCAAAGTCCGGTGCCAGGCCCTTCTCATCTACCTTGCAGGTAAAGAGGCAACCGTCGTAATCCCCTGAGAGCTCATTGCCACTGGTCGTGATAAAGAGCTCATCAAAATTCTCACCAAAGAAGCAGCAGGAAGATACGTGCTCTGCAGGAACTTCTACCATGGCAAGAAGTTCGCCGTTTTCTGAACTTCTCTTTTCTATTCGCCTTCCGCCCCAGACTGCGATCCAAAGATTGTCTTCGCTGTCTATGCACATTCCGTCCGGAACTCCGTCTTCTATATGGATCAGCTCCGTACGATTTGCTATATTTCCGGTCTTGAAATCGTAGTCATAGACAAAGACAGCATGATACTCGGAATCGGCAAAATAGAATTTCGTCCTGTCTGCACTCCACGCCATTCCGTTGGCAATTATGGTATCCGGCTGCATAAGTGCTACTCTTCCGTGTTCATTTCTGTAAAGATCACCCGAGGGCTCTATTCCCTCGCCTTCTGCCATGGATCCAAACCACAGCCTTCCTGCAGGGTCAGCCTTGGCATCATTGGAGCGATGGTATGTCTCATAGATGTCTTTCAGACTGCGATTTAAAGAGATCTCTTTTCCGTCATAGACATAGAGACCATCGGCTGCTGCAACCAGATATGAACCGGCTTTCTCGGCAGGAACGGCTGCTCCGATCTTCTGATCAAAGTCCACATGCTTCATCAGCCCGCCTGCTTCCATAATGTAGAGCTTACCTGCGATAATATCCACAAAGGAGCGGCACTTGGTTCTTGGATCATAGAACGGTGACTCGCCCAAAAGATATTTCGCATTTCCGAAAGGTTCTGCTTTATAGGTCTTCATAGGGATTGGCCCTCCTGCGTCATCAGTTCACCCGGCGATTACCCGCCAGAACTTCACGATAATCCTCAAGATTCTTGCGAAGGAGTGTCGGTATTTCAAGCTCGTACGGGCACTTGGAAAGACATGCTCCGCATCCTATGCACTCCTCAATCTTGTTCATCTCTGCCTGCCAGTGATCGGAAAGCCAGCTCTCGCTTGGTGCACGTCTCAGCATCAGCGACATACGGTTGCACTGGTTTATCTGAATGCCCACGGTACATGGCATACAGTATCCGCAGCCTCTGCAGAAGTCGCCCATGAGTTCTTTTCTCTCGGATTCGATGAAAGTTTTCAGCTCATCATCAAGCTCAGGAGTTTCATTCATAAAGGAAAGCCACTCATCAAGCTCTTTTTCCTTCTGGATGCCCCAGATTGGAACCGCTCCGTCAAACTGACTGATATATGCCATTGCAGCCCTGGAGTTTGTGATAAGTCCGCCTGCGAGGCCCTTCATGCAGATAAAGCCCACGTTATTCTCATTGCACATCTTGATGAGGTCAGCCTCCTGGTCAGTAGCAAGATAGCTGAAAGGATATTGGACGGTCTCGTACAGCCCTGACTCTACCAGCTCTTTTGCAATGCCGATCTTGTGGGCTGTTCCGCCGATGTGTCTGATCTTGCCCTCCTCCTTGGCTCTTAACATGCACTCGTACATGCCTGTGCCGTCACCGGGCTTCCAGCACTGTCCCATGAGGTGGAATTGATAGATGTCAATGTAGTCGGTCTTGAGGTTATTAAGCGACATATCCAGCTGCTCCCAGAATTCTTCCGGTGTCTTGGCCGTGGTCTTGGTGGCGATTATTATCTCGTCTCTCTTTACATATCCGTCACCAAAAGCAGCGCCTACCTTCTCCTCGCTGTCAGTATAAGCTCTTGCGGTATCAAAGAATCTCATTCCGCCGTCATAGGCTTTTCTGAGGATCCTGACTGCATCCGCCAACGGGATCCTCTGGATCGGAAGTGCTCCAAATCCGTTCTGTGGTACGGTTATGCCTGTTCGTCCCAGTGTAATGTTCTTCATAAAAAATCTCCTTCCGGATATCAAACTATGTTTAAGGTGTCCGGTGTAACTTTGCATTTAAGATGCAGAACCTGAACTCCTGTGTTTACTGCCTCATTAAAGGCCCCCGCAAATTCAGGATCTGTCTCGACGTTTGGTTCAACGTGATCGATCCCTTCGCCCTGTATAACAAAGGCGATGATAGCCTTATAGCCTGCTTTCTGTGCCTGTGTCAGCTCTCGAAGGTGCCTTGCACCGCGCTCTGTAGGAGCATCGGGGAAAAGACCTGTTCCGTTTCTAAAGAGCGTACAGCCCTTTACTTCCATAAGATATTTATCGGAACCCTTCTCCATGTAAAAGTCTATTCTGGAGTCACCGTACTTGTGCTCGGGCTTTATCAGGTCGTATTCGCCAAGGCGCTCCAGATACTCTTTTACCACCTTGTTGGGTGCCTGGGAGTCGATGTTTATGATCTTGCCATCATGTTCAACTGCCACCAGGTCGTAAGGTGTCTTGCGCTCGGGATTCTGCGCTTTTTCAAGATATACTGCAGCTCCGGGAAGCAAAAGTTCCCTGCATCTGCCGGTGTTCTTGACGTGCACGGTGAGCTTTTTGCCTTCCAGCTCTACGTAAGCAATGAAGCGATTCGGGCGGGATATGAAATTGGCCTTAACTATGTTGTCATAGATCATGGCGGGTCTCCGAAACTATGTGACACGTTCAATGGGAGTGCTGTTTTACCTGCCCTGCCGGCTCAGCCGCCAAAGAATTCGCTTAAGTCAAACTCTTTTCCCGTGTGGTTGTAATAGATCTCATCATAGCTGCATCCCTGGTCTTGTGGATTAAAATCCACGTCACGAACGCTCGACATCATAGGATCGTCGTCGGAAATCATGGCATATGCCAGATTGTGGACTTCCCACTCGTAAACCATGTCGTCTGCCGTGCGGTAGCTGACCATGTCTTTTCCATGTATCTGATGCTCATCAATCAGGGCCTGACATATGATATACATGTCTGCCTCAACATTAATGTCGTAAGAATTCTTGATCTTCCAGTGGTCTGTTGTATAGATTGCCGTGTACTCTTTGCCATCGTAAGTAAATGTATAGTTCTTGCCCTGATCGTCCTGCGATGTAAGGGCAATGTCTGCTGTGGATGTCAGAAGTCCTGCCTGCGCTGATGAAAAAGCTTTAGATATATCTTCCTGCCCTGAGGCATAATCACCGGCCTCTTCGATGGCCTGTTTTGCTGCATCCTTGAAGCTCTGCGTTGCCTGCTGTGCCAGATCCTGGGCGCTTTCTGCCGCCTGCTTTGTTGCATCTTTTGCAACTTCTTTGGTGGCTTCTTCTATCTTGTCTTTTGACTCATCGATGACCTGACTTGCCAGGCTCTGAGCTGCATCAGTGGCCTGCTGCTTTAGATCGTCTGCCAGCTGTGATGCCTCGTCTGAACCTGCTTCTATCGCCTGGTCTGCGAGGTCCCCCAGATCGTCCGGGAGCATACTGCAACCAGAGAGTAGAGCTGCTACCAGCAATGATGTGATGGCTGTTGTAACAGCCGACTTTTTATATAACTTGTTTTTCATTGTTTTTAAAGATTATCCTTTATCTTCTGAATCAGTTCCTCATACTCAGCATCTGTCAGGAACTTCTGCTGCGGATTCATCTCAAATACACCGCCCCACTCAAATCCGTCTTTGTACTTGGGAACAAGGTGCATGTGAAGGTGGCATCCTGTATCGCCGTAGGCGCCGTAGTTGACCTTGTCAGGATTAAATGCCTTGTGGATTGCCTTGGCTGCTCTGTTAACATCTGCAAAGAAAGCATTTCTCTCTTCATCTGTGATGTCAACGATCTCGCTTACATGATCCTTGTATGCTACGATGCATCTTCCAAGGTGGCTCTGCTCCTTGAACAGGATGAGCTGGCTCACCTCAAGGTCACATATCTTGATTCCAAACTTTGCAAGAGGTTCTCCTCCTACGCAGTATCCGCAATTGTTGTCTATAGCCATTTTAATATCCTCCGTTATGTGTTGTGTTTAATGTGTTTTGCTATTCTATTTTACTCTGTTATAGCTGTTGTAAAAAGAGTTTTATATGTGGATTTTGTTTTGGTATTTGTTCTGTCACGTGTTTCGGTAATGGTCTTGGCGTGGTCTTTACATGGTTTTTCGCCGGGTTCTACTGTCCCTTGATCAAATCAATCACAAAACAGTAGCATCCCTCAAATGAGTCATGCAAATGCTCTGCCTAATGCTTATGTGTTTTTCTTAACCACATAGCTGTTATCCGAATCAAGCACAAGCTCTAAGTCGGCGCTCTTGGAGTGTTCCAGACAAAGCCTGACGTTTCGCATGTCGCTGAAATCCACGAACTGCTCAGCTTTTTCATGGCTGTTGTCGCTCTTTTCCTTGCGATCGATGAGGCGTGCTCTTAACATGTCAGAGTCAGCGCTAATCTTGATAGTATAGTCTGCAATGCTTGACAGCTTGTCCCATCCAGGTGCATCAAGGAGAAGGTAGTTGCCTTCAAGAAGCAGAATATCTGCATCGAGCTTGATAACATCCTCAACCGGATTGTGAAGATGTCTGTCGTATGCAGGCCAGGTTTTCTTTGTGCCTTCCAGAGCTCCTTCTATACTTACTCTGAGCTTATCAAGATCAAAAGTTTCAGGGCAGCCCTTAACGTCAACCATTCTGACCTCAGCTCCGTCAACTGTCATGGTGTGCTCTGTCAGATACTCCTGCCTGCGATGAAATCCGTCCATCCCGATGGCCTGTACCTTGTATTCCGGGATGAGATTTTTCGCCAAGCATTCAAGGAAGCTTACCAGCGTGCTCTTCCCGGCGCCGGGAGGAGCAGCAAGCATAACAAGAATCCTTGCATTTTTGGCCTTTCGCATATCTGAAAGCCTGTGAAGCAGCGGCTTGAAGATGGTATCGATGCTTTCAGCGCTGTAGCTTGCGTGTACGTCTATCCCGTTGATGTTAACATTGTAATCCATGTCATCTCCTGTAATTCAAATAAAGGGCCGACGTTTGTCAGCCCATAATACAGTTCATTCTTAATTGTATCTGTTTAGCAGACTACTCTGCGTCTGCTTTCACAACATCCGCATACTTAAAGCCAACCACTGACTGAAGATCTGCAGGTGTAAGTTCAACCTGAAAGCCCACCTTGCCTGCACTCACAAAGATGTGATCATGCTCCTGAGCCGATTCGTGCACAAATGTCGGAAACTGCTTCTTCATGCCTACAGGCGAACATCCGCCGTGAACATATCCGGTAAGAGGCAAAAGATCTTTCTGCTTGATCATGGCTATCGCCTTCTCGCCTGCTGCCTGAGCAGCCTTCTTAAGATCCAGCTCCGCCTTAACCGGAACAACGAACACATAGTACGCTCCGCTCTTAGCCTGCGTAACAAGCGTCTTAAAAACCTTGTCCGCATCCTCTCCCAGTATCGCTGCAATCTCCTCGCCGGTCATTGTGGCATCCGGCTCGTATGAGTGGCTCTTGTATTCTATTTTCTTTGAGTCAAGGACTCGCATTACGTTGGTTTTGTCGTCTTTTTTCATGGTTACTCCGCTACATCATGCGCTTAGTTTTGATTTCATATGCTCATACGCAGCATGCATCTTCTTGAAAGTATCTGAGTCTCCGCTCTGTCCGTCAGGATGGAAGGTCTTGCAGAGATTCCTGTATCTTGCATTAAGTGTATCAAGATTATCGCATCCTGCAAAGACCATCTCTTCTACAACAAACGAAGACAAACTCTATGGAATTGACACCTGGGCATGGCTCTTCAAAGCTAAAACATGGGAGGAAATTCAGATGATAACATGGTAAAAGAGCTGATGTTTTCCCACTAACTCTAAGAAAGACTGAAGCAAACATCACCTTTCTTAGATTGTTACGTTTTCTACTAAGTGTCAATTATTATTAACGTCATCTTAACAAAACACGTTACTCGGCTTATTACTTTACAATTAACTAATAGCATCTGTATACTGTTGCCAATATCTCAGTATATACTCATCTGCAACTTCTCCCCGTTGCCATCTCTTGATTTCATTTTCCTCGTCAATAAGCTCCTTTTTCCTTTTGGAATTCTTTGGATCTTCACAGGTTAATAGAATGAGTTCATGAATTTTATTCATGTATGAATCTGTATAATCTTCTTTAGATACGCCTTTATTATAATTATTACGGGCTCTCACAAGTCTTTTGACTTCTCCCTGAACATTTGAGAGTTGCTCTTTAATATCAAGACCATTCCAAATCTCACTCGTCATTCCTTCACCTCATTTTATCCACGTTTTCAAAACATCAAACAATTCATCAATAGTTGCCTGATCAGTAAGTTCTCTTCCTCTGCCGATTCCAAGTTCCTTATTTCTACTTATATTTGGATGTGACTCCCACACAACCTCAATCGGTTCCTTCATTATGTTGCCTCCAAAAATATCCTTATCATCAGATCCGTCATCGTACAGCTCGTACTCCAGGTCGATGTGCATATCTGCATCAATTGCAACTACCTTTCTCTTCCTGTCGAGGCAAAACTTTACCATGTCGTCATAATAATGATTATGCTCTTTCCAAATCTCGTCCAAATCAGTAGGTTTACGTATTATCATATATTTGCTCCAATTTTCTATAAGTAAATACTAAGTACCAGGCACATTTACGAAAGATCACCCGGAGTTCTTCGCCAAATATCAGGTTAGAAACGCCAAGGACAACTACCTCTATACTAACAAATTCAACCTGTTCGTGGTACAATTAAATAGTACCGACATAGCAACAGATGAAGACAAACTCTATGGAATTGACGCCTGGGCCAGGCTCTTCAAAGCAAAAACATGGGAGCTGGTCACCGTTAGCGACCGTATTTTGGTCGGTTACGGTGTCCGTATCCGACCGAGGTCAAGTAAGTATAATCATACAATCAAGGAGGTGGAAATCAAGATGATCACAAAAGAAAATCCATCACTGACTTCCACTGCTGAAGCCATCTACATGTCAACTGCCGATCAGAACATCCTTGAGCAATGCCGTATCCGTGAGGATAACATAGCTCATGAAAAGTATCAGAATGAACTGATATCGTCTCTCTCAAAAGAAAAAAAAGCTCTTACCAAAGAGAAAAGGGCTCTCACCAAAGAGAACAAATCGCTTTCCAGCGAGAATGCACGCCTCAGAAAGCTTCTCGAGGAAAACGGCATTAAAGCATAATCACATCCACTCCACCACCCGTCACCTTAGGCAGGTGGTTTTCTTTTACATAAGATTGTTACGTTTTCTACTAAGTGTCAACTATGATTAACGTCTCGTTAACAGTAAACGGTACCTGTATTTTACTATCTGTTTTAATGCCATATCAGCCTTGAACTGTCCTGGGCAGTGCTGACACTGCACAAGGATTCTCTTGTGTTCAACATTATTACTTGCTCCGCCAATAACGCTCTGGAGCTCGATTTCATTCATTTTTTTCATTTAGTTCTTTCCTTTCATATCAGCGGTCTTTTTTGTTTTTATTGTCGAATGGTTCTTTCAAATACAACTTCTGTAGCTGTTCTATTTGTATAATGTATGGTTCACAGCATCAAACGCTTCATTCCATCTTTCAAATGATTGCTTATAGATATCTGCATTTATAGGATTGGGTTCATACACTTTTCTAATCCTAACGCATTTTTCTGCGGCTTCAAAGCAATTTGAGTAAAATCCTAGTCCAACAGCCGCATACATTGCAGCGCCAAGAGCACCGGCCTCCAGACAATCACAAATTTCAATTTTTCTATTCATTATATCAGCAAACATTTGGCACCACATAGGACTATTGGTCACGCCTCCTGAAAGCCGAACTGTTTTCACTGGTTGTCCAAATGATTCCTGCATAAGCAAAATATCATACATTTCATAGCATATTCCTTCAAGAATTGCATGTGCCAGATCTGATTTCTCAGTGCTTAAGTTGATTCCAAAAAATGTACCTCGCATCGCTTCATTTATTTTTCTTCCATGTGACCCCTGAAGACAAGTAAGAGCTGTCACACCATTTGAACCAGGAACTGAACGCTCTGCAATTTCTGTCATAAGGCTGTATGGATCAACTCCCATTAGTTTTGAAGTTGCCACCTCCAAAGGGCATAACTTGTCCCTAAACCATCTGAATGCAGATGCTGCAGTATGCGAAAAAGCTTCAAGTTGCCAATTTCCCATCCCATGATTACCTTTGACTAGTAAAGTTCTATTAGGATCTCTTGTAGGCTTTTCGACCACAACGTAGCTTCCACCAAATGTACCTACAACCATAGCTGCAATCTCTGGTGAAGTTCCGCCCACTCCAAAAGACGAGCAATTCACATCTTGGGCTCCTAAACATATCTTACATCCTGATGGGAGTCCTGTCTTTTCAGATGCCTCAGGCGTGACATACCCAACTACTTTTCCCGGCTCTATAATTACATCTGGCATAGATAGACCATTACATCCATATGCATTAATCAGCGTTTCACTCCAAACATTTCTGTTAACATCGAGCATGGAAATTCTATGCGCTGATGCTATGTCGCATGGATACCCCTCAGCACCTAATAAATGTAAAAAATAGTCTTGGTTTGTTGCAATACGTTTGACTTTTTTCCATGTTTCTGGTTCGTTTTCTTGAAGCCACACCAAAACACCTGTATTAAAACCACCAATACAGGATCCCTCAAGCTCATAATGCTCCTCATCAGATATTCTTGTTTTTATTATTTCATTAACTTCAATATTTCGTAGATCCTGCCATCCAATCATCCTATTGCGCACAACTTGCCCCAATTCGTCAAGAAGTATCATTGCAGCTCCCTGAGACGATAGACTTACAGCGCATATATCCTCCAATGGAACCGATGATTTTTTTATAGCATCTTTGCAAACCTCAAAAAGCACTTCAGTAATCTGAGATACATCTTGCTCAACATACCCTGGTGCAGGATAATAGGAAGGGTATTCACCATACGCTGATGAAATCAGCGTTCCACAAGAATCAAAGACACAGACTTTAGTTCCTGTTGTGCCTTCATCAATTCCAACTAGATATTTTTTATTCATAGAAAGGGACTCCTTTCTTTTCATCTAAATTTAAAATTGCCTCCATCAGCAATAAATCTTCAGGATTAGTTATTTTTAGGTTTAATTCTGAATCTTCAGTGAAATAGATACGCTTTCCATAATCGCAATACAACGTATTCGTAAATACGTTTCCAGTTATTCCCTTATTTTCTGCAAAAGCCCTATTATATAGCTGAAAACACTCACCAAATTTGAATGCGTATGGAACAGTGCAAAGCATCAATTTGTCTCTATCGATTTGTTTAACAGATGTTTTTCTGTCTTCTGTAATGTATGAAGAGTACACGATTGGTCTTGCTGTGCATCCATTCCCATTCTTTTGAGCAGAATCGATACATTTATTCATAATCTTCACATTAGCAAGTGGGTAAGACGACATATGTATCAGGATAATATCTTCATCAGTTATTTTGTTTTTTAGAAACTGTAACCCCTTCCATGTGGACTCCTGACAAGATGATCCACCTTCAACAACCCATTTGGCCTTATCAAAACCATATTTATTTACTATTTCTTTTACTTCATCGATGTACTCGGTTTTACAAACAATAATTATGCTGTCTATTATCGGATTTTGTGTCATAGCTACTAAGGGGTAATAAATAATGGGTTTTCCACACACTTGTAGAAATTGTTTAGGTATACTCCCCCCCATTCTTACGCCACTACCAGCAGCAAGAAGAATACCATATACCTTGTTTTTTCTATTATTCATAATTATCTTTCATTTATCTCCTTTATCGCAGACAGAATTATTATGCCGAAACATTGAATCAGTATTCTAGTATTTTCCTGTAGACCTATTAAAAAATATCCTTCCGCTAGTATCAACTTCTCCATAATCTTCAAATGGAAAAAGAAATTCCTTTAGCTCATCACTAATTATTTTTATATCATTTTTATATTGAGGGTATTTTTTTATGAGCTGTGTATTTGCAATTGATTTTTGCGGATTAAAAAACTCATATTTTCTAACATTTCGTTCCAACCCGCAAAACTCTTCAACTATACTCACAGTTTTATCATATTCATAGATAAAACTCTCCATGTTCAGCATAAGAATATTACTATTATCTTTCCAATACACTTTTTCTCTAAGTTTTCGATAAAAAGAGATAAACTTGTCCACATCATCAGCTGGTATTTGGTATCCGTTATTATATAGCAATCTAGCTGCCTTAAAAGCTATATAAACATCCCTTGGATCTCTGTCTATGATTATGGCTTTAGCATCATCTCCGAAATACTTCATGCTAGCCAACGGATTTGTTGCTGAAAAAGGTTGGTCAAGTAACACTTTACCTTCAACATCCATGCCAAATGCCTTTATTATCTCATTGATATAAGCATTTGCCTTGGACGAAAAATCCAGATCATCCATTGCAAACTTATACTCGTGTAACCCCCAAGTGTGTTCAGTATTCTTATAAAGCAAACCTCTCTTTTTTAGTTTTCCTCCAATGGTCCACATTGGACGATTTAGATTTTTTGATCTAAATTGCTTTCCTTTCCCAAATAACTGATAGTCTAATGCGCTTCCGCCTTGGTATGTAATCTGAGCTATATCATCAATAAAACAGTTTGTAGCTTTTGAAATCTTTTCCCAAACATTCTTATCAAAAGATGAATCGTACAGCGCATTGTAATATGCCTTTTTAAATCGCTCTATAGCAACAACAGAAGACATATGTTTAATTCTGTGTGTATTGATTTGGTATTCAAGATCCTCAAGTCCATCTGGATAATACGAAATCATAAACTCAAAGAAATCTAATGGTTGTATTTCTTCATATTCTTTCAACAAATCTGTAACAAGGCTACTACCAGTTCCAATATATCCACATGCGCCAATTATCATTACTTACTCGTCTCCTTCTATTCACCTGTTACTGTTTCACCTATACATATATTCCGATACTATAATGTCATGTGCTCTTTTTAAATAATCTCTTCAAAAAAACAAAGTCTTCCTTTTGCACCAAAAACATTTTATCAATTTTTATGCCATTACTTTTTGCAAACCAAACAACAAACACAACTCCCGTAATAAAATATCCAACTCCAGATGCAAATGCAGCTCCTTGTAGCTCATACTTCGGTATAAGTAGTATGTTTAACACCAAGTTAACCAGCACAGATATAGACAACAGCAGTAGGTTCCTAAATTGCATATGGTTGATTATATTGAATTGTGCTATTAACTTGAAATATCCTACAAACACTGAGCCAAACATACATATTATTAAGACATCATATGCCCCCTGATATTCAGCACCGTATAATATATCTATTATTTTTCTTCCAAATAGTAGCAAAGAAATCCCAATGATCGCGCTCACTAAAAACGAAATCCTACATACCTTCGCAACCTCATTCTCATCCGCGCCTTTTGATAGTCTTGATATGAGAACCCCCTTTAATGTATCCGGAATAATCGCAATTTTATCCGCAAAATTCATCCCAATAGAATAAACACCAATTTGTGCGGAAGTAATAAATGGAAATGCACGCAACATTAGTACATCTATTTTGTAATTGAGAGTAGTCATAAGTAATGACAACATTGGGAAAAATCCGAATATTGCAGCCTCACGCAAGAATCTAAGATTTACATTTTGTACTTTAGGCACAACGCGTAATCTAATTGAAAAAACAACACATTTAAGAACCTCTTCAAAAGTCAGAATGAAAACAACCATGTTAAAGTTTCGTGAAACATATCTTGTGAGCAGCATCACAAGAAAAAGATCTATCAGCGCTATTATAATTGTCCAAGAATTATTCTTATTTGGGTTTTCGATAAGGCTTACATACTGTACTACCTTGGAATATCCAAAGAGGGGTATCAGTATAATAGAGACTTTGAGTTCTGCAGAACATGGAGATATTGTTGCAATGCACACTGAAATTAAAAGAAATGCTAAAAACAAAAAAAAGATGGAACTAATGTACTCTTCATAGATAGCATTCTTACCCTTTTCTTTTCTAAGGTAAGGGTATGCCTGATGAATACCGCATGATATAACGATTGCTCCAACAGAAACAACCGACGAAATATACGCGTTAATACCCTGCAATCCTGCTCCCAAATAACGTGCAACAAGAATCGATCTCCCTAAGACAATCAGCACGATAAGAATTTTGGTACAAACAGAAAACAAGTATTCATTTCCAATAAAAACTATTATTGGGTTCTTATTCTTTTTGTGATTAACGTTTTTAGTATTCATTCAACTGTAATTGCCTATCTTCATACATATCAGTGTTTTGTAAAACCAGAAACAATTCTACCTTGAGCATTTCTGGCAATCTCCCGAAACTCGAATCTTGTACACTCCACACACATTTCTTTCATTTGGCTTTCTTTAAACAGGATGCATATATCAATTCCTTGTTTCGATCATTCGTCCCCAAACAAATCGAACTCGTCTATTATTCTGATATAAATAATGAGTCATAGTTTTAGCATATATAGGGTAAGACATAGAAAGCAAAAATACATTGTGCGACATCATATAAAAACCGGTTGTCATAATACCATATACTGAATATGCAAAAAGAATTACAACCATAGCGTAATTATCATTTTTGGCAAAGTAGATAATAGCCATTATCCAAAGTATGCTAAAGATTAGATAAGCAATCAATCCAAAGCGCAATAGAATACTCAAATATGCATTATCTAAATACCACTGTCGATAAACGCCAACAAACTTTCTGTCCTGGACTAAAGTATTAACCTTTTGCCCCCATATACTTATTCCGTAATAATCATACATTCTGTGCCCATATAAGAACCGTCTTGAAAGGAATCTATCAATTCTGTTAAAAGTATCATTCTTTTGCGGATCAAAAAATGAAGCAATAACTGTAATTGCATTAATGAAAACGGATGTTATCACCATAGCGTTTATTAGTATCTTTTTATTTAGACTGTATTTATCATAAATTCCGCCCACAAAGATCATTATCATCAAAATCGCCAAGCCCACAAAAGCTGTTTGGGAATTTGGAACAATGTACACAAATAACGCTGCCATTAGTAATATAAGGAATCGAAATAATCTATATCTGCTGTTTCTATATTTGTAACTAAAACACAGCATTAACTGGAAAATTCTCATTCCCAATCTATTAGGATGTTCAAAGCCCAACGCATGACGAATGGTCCCGCCTCTATACATAGTATAGTCTGGCAAAATGCCTATAATACACATGAAAATTATTAGTGGAATTATTATCAGCAGTAGAAAAAAATACATTTCAACAATCTGATCAATGTCAGCGTATTTTGCCGCAACAACGAACAGAAGCAATGAAATCAGATAATTGTTATCAGCCTTGAGTGTCGCTATAACAAATGGTATTGTGATTATTACAAGTATAATTAATTCATGAAATGAGTATCTTTGCAAGAAAACTATTATAGCCAAAAGCACTACCAAAACAAACAAATCAATAATCCTATCTACATCAATATAATCAACCTTAAAAACAAATGCTGCAAAAGCATTTATATTTGTTTCAAATGCAGTTCGCATAATAATATCAAAAGCACACCACACTCCAAATACAATATTAAATATCTTTCTTGCTAGTTCTTCTCTTTCCAAGACACGTCTCCAACGATAAAATATTCTTTCTCTTAATATAAACGAATGTACTATACACGTTTATTTCCATCTATCTTATACTCAGTCTTAATGCGTAAATATGTTTTAAAGAATAGAACTGGTGACATATACTCCTTAGCGATAATCCTAACTCTTTTCTTCTTCAATTCCACAGCCGCAACCAGTATCTTTTTCACACTCATTCCCTTTTGATATGCATCATATAACAGCTTTCCTCCGCTCATTCTTATGTGCTCAAAATCTTTTTTCTCATAATGATTTTCCAAGAATTTGTAGCTCTTAATGAACTCTCCCATTCTGTCGGCAAATGCTTGATCAGATTGGATTGTAGTTAATGAGCCATCTGTTTTGGTAACACAATAAATCACCTCATCTGTAAACCTTTTGTTTTTACAAAAGAAAAACAGTTGTTTTGACATGAGCATATCATTAGCATACATTGTTTCAGAACATCTACATTTGTTTTTTTCGATGACATCTCGTCTAAATAACTTTCCCCAAATACAATGAATCCTCGCACATTTCATATAATTCTCTTGAGAAGGATTTTCTAAGTACTCAGTAATACTTCTTTGTTGTCCAAGATGTCTAATTCCAACCGTCTTTAAATCTTCAGAAACAGATGTCGGAGAAAAATAGATTGCATCATACTCAGAATTAAAATAACCGCTTGCAATTCCATACCAATTCACAGTAAAAAAATCATCCGCATCCGCAAAAAGTATCCACTTACCTTTCGCTTTTTCCAGCCCTATATTCCTACATGCACCTGCGGATTGAGTACCCGTGTTATTTTTATAAAACTCAACAGAATCATAATATTTCTCTTCAATTTTTTTGAGAGAATCCAGGCTTTTAGTACTATTATCATCAATCACAATGGTTTGAACATCATCATGTATTCCTATGGATTTCAAAAGTCTGTCAAGAGTTTCCACAGAATTATAATGAGGTATTACCACAGAAACCGTAATATTAGTCGTTTTCACGTTTTGTTCATTACTTATTTTTTCACTTATTGATTGCATATTATCTATTCTCACCAGGCTTTTATATTCCATCTGATAATAATGTTGTTTCGGTTCTTATCCAAATAATTCTATGAAGTGTTATCTAATGAATTTCCGGTTTTTGAAAATCCATTATTTCACCTTTTACTCTCTCCACCACCGGCCTGAATCTAAATCCATCATGATATCCCTTTATAAGAATGCATATTTTCTTCTTTTTATTATGTTTTTCTTTTAATACAACCATTAGAAAAGTATAAAGAAATTTGATTGAAAGATATGCATACCCCTTCAAACCAAATTGTCCATAACAATGAACATCATTGCGATACAGATGCTCATATCTGTATAATCTATCGGGTGTATCTTTGACCAAATTAGCTTTCATATTAGCTTTCATAGCATGAGTAACTTTACTTGCAGGAACCACATATACCGGGTACTTCCTACCTATACGGCTGCTGAATTCATAATCGTCAGTATAGAAAAAATACTCTGCTATTGGCAATCCAACATCTCTCACCGCTTTAGCCTTTATAAACATTGAAGCAGCAGAAACCATGCACGCTTTAACAAAACGCTTGTTATAATCTTCTTTATTCATGAATCGAAAAAGTGATTTCTTCTGCCTGTTTGACTCACAAATACTACCATCTGTCCAGTACGCAACACTTGATAAAATTCCCCAATTTCCGCCCAATTCGTCATCAGCTTTAAGAAGCTCTTCCAATGAATTATCATAAGGTATGACATCATCATCCATTAACCATATGTACTTATATCCACATTTTACAGCCTCTTTGATTCCCCAAGCTTGTGATCCGGCACTTCCCAAATTTTCCCCTAAATTGTAATATTTTATCTCATCTTGTTTGAACACAGTTGAAAAAAGCTGCTCTGTTCCGTCTTCACTTCCATTATCTACGACGATTGTGTCACAACATGCATTTTTTTGATTTAGAATAGCCCAGATACACTTTTCAAGTAATTCTCTACGATTATATGTTGCTACAACAGCGCAGACCTCTTTCATTCGTTTTACCCCAACAAAATAAAAAGTTCTTATACTTTTACGGATAGACGCACTAATCCAATTCTTTCAATCGCTTAAACATTAAAGACTTCATACATCTTAATTACTACTCTCTTGTCAATAGATTTCCTTTTACTTCTTGAAATTCATAATCCAATTCTGATAAGTACTTTTCATTCAGGTTAATTCTTTGTATTGCATTCACATTTTCAACTGCGCTTGAACATAGTGCGACCGCAAATGAGAATTGTTTTCCTATTATATTCAAAAGCTCACTCGGAAAATCACTTTTAATGACTCTAGCGTTACAAAAAGAGTATTGTGTTGTATCCCTAGGATGCTTCTTTACAACCAAACTTCCATATTTTGAATAGTAGTCAACAATATCTGTATATATTCTCTTCTTCTGGTCTTCACTAACATATCCATCTTCTGATATTGGTTGAGTAAAGATTATTCCCTTAATGTTTTCAAGTTGCTTTTTTAACTCAATCATTTGCGTTCCCATTCCAAACACATCAACAACAGCACTAATCTGTTGATTCGTTAATCCGCTTATTATTTCACCAAACGAAAATGTCTGCATGGATACTGGAATCTTGTAATACTTTTGAGGAAACTGAACAAAAACCTGATCAATTCTATTATCATCCCAAAAATCCAGCTGATTCCCATAAAGCTTTTTAAGTGATAAAACCAATGAGCTTTGGCTTGGAGTCACAAATTGTGTCGCCCCTTCTTCAATAAACAGCGCTCTATAACAATACTTAAAATATATACTTGCTGGGTATAGTACTATTCTAGGATTCCACGCAAAATTTATTAAATAATAATCATTACCCAAAAGATTCATTTCTCTAAAAATCTTTTTTTTGATTCTAATGTTATCAATATCACTCAATCCCAATGCGCGATATATCTTTGATCGCTTATTGATTACAGCATTTTTAATCCCCAGTTTTCTCATTTTTTTTGATATTTCATAAAATGTACTTAATACCCGTTTTTCAGGCGAAAACATAATAATATAAGATAAATCTGAATTCCCGTATAAAACAATAAAAAGAAATGCCAAAAGTGCATTATACTGAGAACTACATGTATAAATTTGTGGTATTGAGCACTGTTTTATATAGTCTTTAATTTCGCGCATGTAACGACCATCCTTAACAATCCCTATCCTCGTTTGAATAACAAAGCATAACATTCCCCATTTAAAATAGCATTAATGCATTCACATAATTAGAAGACTTATCACTCTTGCGTCAATATCCATTCTGTTATTTTTCTTTCTGTAACTCCCCAATCTATTCCACTACGATAATGCTTATTATCGCAATATCTACAAGCAGGAACAGCTGATGCCAAATGTTTCATTATAGCCTTTGAGTCATCGCAAGCATAAATATCAATTCCATCTTCATCACATACTTTAATATCTGTTCCGAAATAATTATTAAATGTAAAAAAATTTGGGATCGCTTCACAAGTGTAAAGTTTACCGTCCTTCAAAGTAATACACTTATTTCCTTTACCACATAATTTATAACTAATTTTAGGATTTTGGCTTCCTTTAAGATCAATTGGAGTCATATACATTGTCTTTAAAACATCTCCTGATTCAAAGGCATATCTGAATTTAACCTCGTTCTTCTCTGCCAAAGCTTTTGCTTTATCATAATCAAAATCTATTGGGTACTTAGTTACATATAGCAAAACATCATCTGTTTTTAGACTTTTCCAAAAAGAGTCATTTTTATCCAAAAGAAGAGTGCCATTTGTTATAATACGAATTAGCGCATCAGGGAACAATTCTCTGGCGATATGACAATAACTAGTTATTTTCTTGTTAAGTAATGGTTCGCCCCCTATTAAAGTAATCCACTCCACATCATTATTGAACACTTCTCTTAAACGAACCAAATCTCTTTTATATTCATCAATGTCTAAAAAAGACGGTTTTGCTATGCAAGAAAAATTGTCGCAACCACGACAATTTAGATTACAGTGATCAACCACATGTATCTCAACCCTTAGTTTTGTTTTAGGTTTTTTGGGGTTAAAAACAATTCTCATAATTTGCCAAATTCGATCTGGAATATAGCATTTTATCTTATTTTTAATTTGTTCAGCTTTATTTCTCATATCACACAAAAACCTTTACACACACAAGTTTCGGCTTAGTTCAATCCACTTTAGCAGTATCTCAATTATTAGATAATATGTTTTATCTCCGGTATTGTTCATACCCCTATTACACTCTCCATAGAATATTCAACACTTCCCTTACAACTCCTTCTCCACCTTTACAGCTAGCAATATAATCTGCCGTTTCTCGTATTTCGCTCAGAGCATCCGCCGGGCATGCCGAGTATCCCACAGCACTCATAGCACCAATATCATTGATATCATCACCGATATATAGCACTTCTTCCATTGCCACATCATATCTGTCAATCAAAGTCTTTAACGCCTCTAGCTTATCTTTTACCCCTTGCTCTATAAAACTAAGTCCAAGTTTGTCTGCTCTCCTTTGGTTGAGTTTCATGTTTTCACCAGTTATTATTCCGACGATTATTCCTTGATCTCGGAGCCTCGCAAGTGCCATACCATCTTTGGTGTTGAACTTCTTTAATTCATCTCCATTTTCCGAATAATACATTCCTCCATCAGTAAGGCAGCCATCGCAATCCGTTACAACCATTCTGATTGGTTTTCTATTTTGATTTCTCTGTGCTTTAAGCCTTCTTTGAAGTAACTTTTCAACGATAATAAAGTCGTCTGGTTCATCAATTTCTATGGCAGTATTCTCATCCATTACATACGATTTGATATGACCAGAGATACGGCATTTAGTCGTTAGCAGACCTGATTTTGTGGTTATGTAAAACGCACCGTTTTCCATGAAATATCCTTCAAACTCCTGTCTTCTGGGGCGATTTAAATAATCATAGTTTGACGGCACAGCATTTTCACCATCCAGTTCCCACAAAAAGCGCTTTTGCACAACTAATGAAATAACGCTATCCGTATCCGGGGTATTAAATACTTCAAGACCGCCATCTATGTCTTTTCCCTGCAGCAATGGAGATGTCGCTTGAACAAGCACAATACTCTCAAAATCATATTTTGCAGCGAACTCAAGCATCACAGACTCAGTCGACGCTGTATCACTTGCATTTTTTTCATTCCTGTCTATGACAACAAGTTTAGAGAACAGCTCTTTTTCCTTATCAGCAAAACTCGTAACACACTTCTTGATCTCATCACTGTCAGTAGCCACATATACTTTATCCACAAGCGCTGCTTCGCATGCAGCTTTTGCCGTCCAATATACTAGTGGCTTGCCGCATAGTTCTTTAATATTCTTAAGTGGTATTGATTTGCTTCCGCCTCTTACCGGAATAAGTGCAACTGTCTTATCCATAGCGCCGATCCTCATTGAAATAATCTCGTGTTACTCAACTCTCAGCTTTTTTCTTACCTTCATTTCATCTTCATCAAGTCTCTTTTTTCCATCACCAAGCATTGTCTGGATATCAATGCATCTGTGATACAACATAAACATCGCATTGATTTCAAGACTTGCCTTCTGGTCTGTCCCCCACATAGCATGCGACAACGTGACATGTCTTTCTACTATCGAAGCTCCCAGGGTTACCGCTGCAACCGTCGGTTCAAGGTTTTGCTCGTGGCCACTATAGCCCACAACACATCCGTATCTTTCTTTTAGTGTCTTTATGTAGTTGAGATTTAAACTCTCTACAGGTGCTGGATAAACAGAATTAGTGTGAAGAAGAGCATAATTACCATTACTAAAATCTTCTAAGGCCGAAACTGCCTTATCTAGCTCTTCCTGTGTAGACATGCCTGTAGACATTATGATAGGTTTTCCGCTTTCGCAAGCTCTTTTTATCAGATCAATATTGCCATTGGTTGCTGATGCAAGCTTAATAAAGGGAATATCATACTGAATCAGGAATTCCAGACTTGGTAAATCCCAAGGTGATGCAGTCCATGAAATCGGTTTTTCAGCACAGTACTTATCTATGTAGTCGTACTCGTTTTTGCCAAACTCGATTCTTTTCTTGTAGTCGAGATAAGTCATCTCTCCCCAGGGTGTTTGCCTTAAAACACCTTTTTGACTCTCAGGAACTGCCAGATCCGGGGTCCTTTTTTGAAATTTCACACAATCCCATCCAATCGCAAACGAAGCATCTATCAGTTTTTTTGCGATTTCGAGATCCCCATTATGATTGATTCCTATTTCTGCTATAAAATATGGCTCATGTCCTTCTCCAACAGTTTTGCCACCCAGAGTCATTACATTTCCCATATATTTCCCCCTATCTGTATTATGGACAATACTTATCCGAAATTATAGAAATACAATTATATTATAATCTATATCTAGTACTTTGTCATAGAAAAAAGCGTAGATTTTGGGCAATCTACGCTTTTAAAACATTCTGTTATTGATATTAATCTCTCATTGATGCCCGAACTCTGATGCATCATTTCTGTATAATTTTCTACAATCGTTTTCTTTGACCGAAAGGTAATTGATGATGACGGACATAAAATAACCTTCAAACACAAATCCCGCATCTTCCCAAAGGAGCTGCATGTAAATGTAACAAAGCCAGATCAGAAAGAGCCCGTAAAAAAGAAAGTTGTTGTGGACCAGAAGCAGCTTGTCTACTACTCAGAGAAATATGCAAAAAAGCAGAAAGCTGACCGTGAAGCCATGATCAAACGTGCCAAAGACCTGATAAAAAATCCAAAGAAGTATACACGGGTAACTGCAAGAGGCAGCGCGTCATACGTGGTAAATATAGCGTTTGACAAGAAAACTGGGGAAATAGTCGAAGGCAGAAATCTTGAACTTGATATCGATAAGATCAGGGAAGAAGAAAAATATGATGGTTACTACGCTATTGTAACCAGCGAATTAAACATGAGTGACGAAGAGATGCGCAATGTCTACAGGGGGCTTGCAAGGATTGAAGACTCATTCAAAGTAACAAAGACTTTCTTTGAATCACGCCCTGTATATCTTAGAACCAATAAGCACATCGACGCTCACTTTACCACCTGCTTCCTTGCACTGGTACTTGTGAGACTGTTAGAGAAAAAACTTGACGGAAAATATCAGGCAGGAAGAATCATAGATTCGCTGAAGAAATACAACTGTACAAAGCTTCACACAAATCTGTGGAGATTCACCTACTATGACGAAGTCATTGATGAATGCAGCAAAGCCTTTGGGTTGACACTTAATCTTCAGAATCGAAAACAGCAGGACATTCAGCGCCTGTTACGTTACTGAAAAGGAAGAAATCCCAATCATGGGATTTCTCTGAAACAAGTGCATCAAAGATGCACAAAAATCCTTATTCGGGCTTGTCTAACCGTACTAACATATCTATAGGTTAGTCAAGGCCAAAGCCGCGAAGCGGTGCCCTGCGGGCAGCCTTGACAAACCTATAGATATGTTGGAGAAAGTAACCAAGCCCGAATTAAGGATAAGAGCGCTCCGCGCTCTATATTCAATGGCAACTGCCTTGGCAGTTGGCTTCCTTTCTTGCTTTCTACATGGGTTGCAAAACACCGTCAAATTTTTCTTGATTGCTATGAAATAAATGCTGTTGCGCCATACAGAAGAAAAGGCTCAATCCCAGATGTGCTCTAGGATTGAGCCTGTTTTGCTTCTGAACTTGAGATATCTAGTACTTTGTCATAGAAAAAAGCGTAGATTTTGTATCAAATCTACGCTTTTTACCCCTCTTTTTTATCGACTCTTTTAACATTATTTTTTCACAAGCATCTCTTCCTGAACTTTCAAAACCTGCTCCATTGGATATTTGCAAAACTCAACAATTGCTTCAGGGGTTTTGCCATCCTTTAGCATCTCCATAATTTTCTGACAATCTCTTTTCTCTATGCCCTTTTCAATGCCCTTTTCAATGCCTTTGCTTTCCGCTTCTTTCAAATCATCTGCCATAAGTTCTCTCAATGCTTCACACATAGTATCATCTCCTCTCAATCTGCTATATAACTCTCCGTGCAGATTCGCACTTATCTGGAGAACAGCATCAGCATTTCTTCTATCTCCAGGTTCTTTTAACTTACTTGCCTCTTGCACAAATTGCCTGATTTCCTGTTCTGTAGCATTTTGCGACATTACGGAAAAAGCCATCAGTTCTCGATCTTTTAATTCATCAGTGATAACTATTCTTACAGGTAACTCTATCAACCCTTTTATAGCATATACCCCAGGATACTCTGACACTATGCTCTTGCCATCATTAACCAGATCTTTGAATAGTTTTACCGGTTTTTTGGCCCTAAATATGGAAACTGTGACATCTGCTATTCTTATTTCATTAACAGTCTCTCCAAAGCTCTTGTACAAAGTTGCATAACCAAGAACTTTCCAGAGAACATCGATGTTTAATTCGTCATCAGGATTTTTATATTCTATAATGTTGTGCCCACGGAATCCTCTTCCTATGGCATTGTCAATAATTGCATCCGGAGTTTTCTTAATAACAAGAAAATCAATTCTTAATGGCTCACTTGATAAATAGTGCTCTCTTTCAATGTTAATAAAATAAGCATAGTTTCTTAAACTAAGCCGCAAGCCGCCCTCGAATCCGGTATGCCAATCCAATCTCGAATTAGCATCGAGACCATTTGTTTCTTCATTCATCTAAAGTATAACACCTCCTATTTTCTCCAACAATAAATGATAGTTAACTGCAGATTAACATGTGGAATCACCAATACTTCTGACTGTAACCAAATGCAATGAATGCATCCTAAATATTGGTTTTGCCAATATGGCTGAATGTGGTATTGAAAACCAACAAACCAAAGATATCACAAGCTCTTTTCCCTGTAAACCACTTTGGAGCAATCTTAAGAAAGCCTTAAGAACTTTATGTAATTATGCAAAAGAAAAGACTGTGCAGCGTTTGCCACACAGTCCATATAATCTTTTATTAGTATGCTCCGTCCTTCCCAAACACCGCCGGGAAAGTTCTGAAGATCAGCTCGATGTCTTTAGCAATACTCATGTCTTCGATGTACTGTAGATCTAACTCTACCCATTTATCCCATTTGATCTTGGCTCTGCCACATACCTGCCAATAGCAGGTAAGACCTGGCTTTACGATGAGACGCTGCTTTTCAAAGCCATTGCACTCTTCCATCTGGTGGTAGAGGATTGGTCTTGGTCCGACGATGCTCATGTCGCCTTTGATAATGTTAAAGAGCTGCGGGAGTTCGTCTATTGAATATCTTCTGATGAATTTTCCAACATGGGTGATTCGAGGATCATTTTTAATCTTGAAGGCATGGCCTGTCTGCTCATTCTGCGCCTGCATGCGTTCAAACTGAGATTCAGCGTTTCGGTACATGCTTCTAAATTTATAT
Source organism: uncultured Butyrivibrio sp. (assembly GCA_946623755.1). Classification (GTDB taxonomy): domain Bacteria; phylum Bacillota; class Clostridia; order Lachnospirales; family Lachnospiraceae; genus Butyrivibrio. The sequence goes on from CAMORK010000001.1 coordinate 106,983, forward strand.
ATCTTGAAGCTCTTCATATCTTTTCCGGCTCTTTGCTGGGTAAAGAAAACAGGGCCTCCGTCTTCCATGATGATCGCCAGGGCTGTGATTAAAAATATTGGAGAAAGTAAGATGAGCGCGATTGACGCAGCAACTACGTCGAAAGCTCTTTTGATCCATTTATAGATGTTGGGCTTATGGTCATAGATTTCCTGATAGTTCAGCTCAATGATCTTCCGTCCGGTGATGTTCTGCAGAGCTTCTTGGCGAAGCGCAGCTGTTTTTGCCATATAATACCCCCTTATAGGTTTTGATCTCATCCTGAGGAAATCCATAACGGCATCCGTGCCCACTAGTTATATCGGCATTTAGACCTAATAACATTAGGGTTATTGAGCTTTTTTTCGCAAACAACATTACACTATTTTAATTATACCCCATATATTGTGATTTGTCACAAAAAAAGCATAGATTTTGTGTTATACAAAATCTATGCTAAGATCTGCTAATTCGGAGAAACCTTCTCCAAAACCGCTTCAATGCCGTCCTTTCTGGTGTATGAAGTGCCTCCGTCCATCAGGTCTTCATTTTTGACTGTCGAAGCGATAAAAGTGTTCTGCTCGGCTATCCTGTAGACTTCAGACTCGGTTTCCAGACCCTTTACGAGCGGTGTTTCCTCCACAGAGTCAAAATTGTCAAAAAGCACAGAACCTGCCGGAACTGTATTAGGATCCAGTTCATCAAGCTGCTGCATATAATTAAGATAGCCGACGCAGAATTTAAGTGATTCCGGATCTCCCTCGCATTCCGTTCTGTCTCCGTTATAATTTCCTTTGATGAAACGTTTTGTAAAATCCTCTGTATCGCTGTACATTCCATCAGAGATATCGGCGATGACTTCATCAAAAGTATAACCCTCATGCATTTGGGAAAGGATAATACTGAGTCCCTCACGCAGTTTTTTGCCGGATATAGATTCTATCCGGCCGTTATCATCCATAACCACCGCGGGACTACCTTCGGATTTCTGGTAAGCCAGATCAGCCAGATAGAGACAGGCCATATATCCGGACACATATGTAGCTGCGTTCACATGCCCGTCGGAATTATCCTCTTTTGATGCCTCCAGATCATATCGTTCATCCCCTGTTCCTTCCATGTAGCCCTGGTTGGCATATATGAACTTAAGCTGATCGTTTGTGCAGGTGTCGATATAGTCCTGTTTTTCGCAATCGTATCGATATTCATTGAAATAATCAATATCAGCCTGGTAGATATTTCCGACGCATCCGGCGATTCCTTCAATGAACCAGTAAGGAAAAGATGTCGCGCCTATCAGCTCTTCATAGTCTTCATCGGAAAGCTGTTCCTCCATGGCCGCATAATAGGTGGCAAAATCAGTAAATCCCGTCATTCCGGTTCGATTGTAGTCATCCATGAAAACATGGAAAAGCTCATGGCAGAAAATAGTGTCCAGCTTTGCCAGCGTATCATCATCAACCTCAAAGAACGGATTGCCATTGTCGTCAAATTCACAGAGTTCCTTGGCATCAATGCAGATCATATACTCATAGTTCTCGCTGCCGTCCTCTTCTTCTTCACAAAATCCCCCATTGACATAGGCTAAGGCACCGGGCGCAACATACTCATGCTCGTCTATTCCGTCATTGTCACCGTTTTCATAATAGATGTATAGGCTTATTTCCTTGCCCAGTCCGTCTTGTCCGGCAGCTTCAGAAAAACATGGGAAACTATCTGCCAGGATATTCACTGCCTGTGGCTCAACAGAGGTCGTGACAAGCTCAACAAGTTCCACCAGTTCATCATATCCAAGGGCGTCAATTGCCGTCTGAGAGCAGTGTGCATCCACGAGATAATAAGGTTTTTCTGTCTCTGTGTCTTCCGTCACTTCTTCATTAGGCTCTTCTGCCTCTACAACTTCCGTCACTTCTTCATTAGGATCAGGCGAAGGAGCTTGATTGTCATAATCCGGCTTTGAGCCACAACCTGAAAGCATGCTAAAACAGAGTGACAAAGCTGCAATCATCGCTATAATACGTTTATTATTCTTATTAGACATAGGCATTTCCCCTTTTCTTTTTTATATCCTGGCACACTCATACGTTTCCAGCGGCAGAGCAAGAAGTTCAACAATCTTAAGCTCGTCGCAGGCGTCATTTACTGCATTGTGAGTCTCTTGATAGCCGCCATTTCCCGTCAGCATATGCATAATGGGTTCAACGCCATAGTTACTCTTGAGGCGTCCGGTTTTACAACATGGAGCTGTCTCAGGGATGTACTTGTTGTACTGGCGATATGCAGCTATCCTCATGATATCGAACCACTCAAAGCCGCATAATTCCGGAAGATGTCCCAGATCAAACTTGGCATTATAGGCAAATATTCTGCTTATGCCCTGATCCATCAAAAACTGCCCGATATCTGCCATTGCCTCATTCCTTGTACAGGTGATGGCTTTTGCATCCGTCTTGTACATAACTCCTGAATACATTCCGCCTACGCGACACTCAGGATTAAAGATGTAATATCTTTTACCAAGTAATGCAAACGTCTCGGCATCTGCAAGTGCTACGCCCAGGGACATGACTTCGTCACACCAGTTGGTCTCTGTGTCGATGACCGCGATCATGTCTTTTGACGAATTGGGAACGAAAGGTGCTGATACAGGTTTTGGCGCCGGCGATGGTTGAGCAGCCTTGGTCCTCGGACTAGTCGAGGGTGTCTTTATCATATTAAGGAAATCGAGTGAAGAATTTACGTTCATGGTGGTATTATACCATCTCTATCTTAAGGTGTTTACCTAAACCTTTTGCCAAACATCTCCATAACATTTTCCCTAATATCTTTGATATTAAGAGGGCAATACTCTGTTTCAAACGTCATGAGCAAGTTCTTGCCAAAATAGATTCCGTTCTTGCTGTAATCATTTAGTTTGATCAAATTTTTGGCTCGATATTCATCATCTTCAAGAATTCCCATATGCTCGTGGTAAATCACTCTCCGCCTCTTTACATCAAGCAAAGTAAAATCAGGATACTTGGCTCTGCCATCCTTTAAAACAAGCTTACACTCATATCTGTATGGAATTCCCAGGTCGTAATACATATCCGCCAACAGTTCTTCTGATTTTGAGCGAACCATCTCACCCTGATTTGTTGGATAAATCTTTTCCTCGGGTTTATAGGTGCTGGCTATGAATGATTCGCTTTGCCATGATTCGACGTAGGCTTTCTCATCAAGTATATAAGGTGAAATATACTTTCTTTTGCTTTTGTGCAATTCTTCCGCGGACTTTTCAGCTGACCATTTATTTTGAAAATCAAGCAGATCGTCAATAATATCTATTTCTTTCCCGGCTCTTTGCAAAAAGACTCCATCGTATTCCTTCTGAATCAGAGCTGTTACAAGAGGCTTGCTCTTCGCATTCATGTATTTCCCGCTAAAGCCGGTCTTGCTCGTAACATGGTAGAACTGCTGAAATCCATTGCCGTTTTGGGATGCTCTGATCCTGCCCTCAGGCGCATGCTTTAAATCTGCTTCTGCACATTTGATGGCATTCGAAAGCTCTTGTTTTCTATTTTGCAAAGCTTGCAAATAATCGTAATTCATTTATTCTTGCTCCTTTGGTATTTGGGATTTGATGGTTTTTTTGGGAATTTATATCGTAATTGGTGGATTTGTAGGACTAAGAAGGGATTGGATTGAAATCAGTCCGCAGTAATCAGGTATAATACTTGATCGATTCATTGCTTTGTCGGCCTATATAACTAATGAGTTTGCCTTAGTCCGATATGACACGCGAACTATATCGGCCTGATTTTCTGCTTATTATGAAGCAGTCCGACTTTATATTTGCAAAAGACATTTTCCACTTGATTCTGTCGTCTTGATTTAAATGGAGTGAACTTCTAGTCCGACACACTCTCTAAAAAGCGACTCTTATCAGTGTCAGATGTCGGCCCAAAATGCGCCTGCATACAACTCCAGTCCGCAAAACAGCAGGAAAAGCCTAGAAAGTCTCCAACATTCTATCCGCAAAACAGAGGAAAAGCCTAGAAAGTCTCCAACATCCTATCCGCAAAACAGAAGAAGAAAGCCCCAAAAAAGAAATTCCAACAAACATGCAGGAACCGGAAGACACTCATCCCGGGACTCGGCACAGAACCGCGTCCCACAAAGCCATGGCGTCACATCCCCCGGCACATGACATGACACAAAAATCAGTCACAGCCGATTTGCCAAAAGCCCACAAAAAAGGCAAGTAAAAGAACGCTGCAGAAAAGCGCAGCAAACACACCCAGAGACAGTCCCTACATGTTTATTGTCTGAAGATATCACCCGGCAAAGAGACAGCGAATTCGACACGCTGCATGCCACGGATCCTGCCAGAAAACCCTAGCCGCAAAATCCTGAAGTGATTGCTCCGAACGGAGCAGAAATATTTTTATTCTTTCGTATATCAATCACCTAGGTCACATTATCATCTAAAAAGAACCTTGTAAATAGGTTTGCTTCAATCTTAAGAATATCTATCGCAAATCTTAAGAAAGTCATAAGAATTACACGTTTTATCGATTACAGGCAATCAGCATATCGTCCGCCCACTACAGAACAAGAAAAAAGGCAAGAAAAAAGACTGTGAAGCAAATCGCTTCACAGTCTCATATTCTCTCTGTAAATCCAAATCAGGATTCAGGCAGTTTCTAAAATCACTTACCAAACTTAAGGAATCCGATCGATCCGACAATAGGTGCGTCCTTGGCCTTGCCCTGTAATACATAAATAATAGAGATTACCTTGCAAACCAGAACGATAAGCATCAGAACTGCTCCAACGATCCATCCGATGATCGGAATAGCAAAGAACAGCAGGATTATCATAGAGATAATATCGTACTGAATATTAACCTTAGTATGGAACTTAATAAACTCTGAATCCTTCACATACATTCCTGCAAGGATACCTGCAAGACATGAGAAGAAGTAAGGAAGCGCTGCAAAAAGCTTATTGTCAGCGATATCCCTGACATCAAAGTCTGCTGTGTGATCATTTGGATCAAATTTCTGGTACTGCTGGTATCCGGGCTGTGGCTGGAATCCCGGCTGAGGCTGGAATCCCTGCTGAGGCTGGAATCCGGGCTGTGGCTGAACACCGGGTGCCGGTGCAGGTGTAGGAGCCTGCTGGCCTGCCTCTGCGCCTGCTGCAGAAGCAGGAGTGCTCTCTGTAAGTGCACTGCCACAATTATTGCAAAATACTGCATCATCAGGAACCTGAGTTCCGCAATTAGCACAAATCTTCATCTTCTATACCTCCAAAACTTAAATTCTCATACTTTCCTATTTTACATTGATAGGTCAGTAAATTCAAGTTTATCAGCAGTATTTCTGAAGAGTCTTCCTTACAGCTCCTGTGCCTGAAATAAGCTCCATAAAGTAATCGATGATCACATCAGAAAGTCCAACCTTCTCAAGGTCAACTCCAAAGATGGTAACGTCATTAAGAAGCGGAAGAACTGCTGCCTTCACCTTATTTCTGTCGCTCTCTCCAAGCTTGATATCCTTGACAAAAGCCTGAGCTTTCTCAAGCATCGGATCAGGGCTTGGTTCAAAGGAAACGCCCTCATCATTTACGCCCATGAGATAGCGGAGCCATCCGGCATGAACAAGAGGTATAAACTTAAGATTCTTGACATCAAGTGTATCTGAAACTACATAAGCCTTGATTGTCTCGCCGAATCTGATAGGAAGCTTCTGTGAAGTATCACAGGCAATACGCTGTGGTGTGTCAGGCATGAACACGTTTGGTATTCTTACGTTAACAACTGTGTCGATAAACTCCTTGGGACTGATAACCCCCGGATCTGTTACAACAGGAAGTCCCTCAACATATCCGATCTCCTTGACCAGCTTAACGAGATTCTCATCCTTCATCTCATCGGAGATCTTGGTAAATCCAAGTACGCATCCGTAAATAGCAAGAGCTGTGTGAAGAGGATTAAGGCATGTGCAAACCTTCATTCTTTCAACCTTGTCAACAGTCTCCTTCTCGGTAAAGATAACGCCAACCTTCTCAAGGGCAGGTCTTCCGTTAGGGAACTTGTCCTCGATTACAAGATACTCGCTCTCCTCAGCATTAACGAATGGAGCAACCCATGTCTTCATGGAAGTCACAACAGGCTCAAGGTCTTCTACTCCGTCTTTCTTAAGAATCTCGTTAACTGAATCGTCGGGTCTTGGTGTGATCTTATCGATCATTGACCACGGGAAGCTCACCTTGTCCTCATCGTCGATATATGACTCAAATCCGGGATCTGCCTTGCCTGCACGTACCCATTCCTTGGCAAAAGAGCTAACGGCTGCATAGAGTTTGTCCCCGTTATGTGAGCAGTTATCTGTGCTCACCATGGCGATCTTCTTCTCGCCTGCTTTGTATCTTGCATATAAAAGAGCTGCAACCTTACCGATATAGCTCTTTGGAGCCTCAGGTCCGTTCTCAAAATCTTCCTTAACAGCAGGAAGTGTCTCACCTGCAGCATTTACGAGGCTATAGCCCTTCTCTGTAATAGTAAATGTAGCCATCTGAAGTGAATCAGCTGTAAAGATCTCTTTGAGTCTGTTAAATTCATCTGCTCTTGCAGAATCAAGAATGCATGACTCAGCAATACTTGCAATAACAGACTTCTCAACATTACCGTCAGCCTTAAGAGTAACCAGGATTGAAAGATTGTCATGAGGTCTGTACATCTTCTCGATGATCTCATAATCAAATCCCTCAACAACAGTAAGTCCTGTATCATCAAAGCCCTGCTCAAGCATCCTCTGAGAGAGATTAGCCTGAAAAGCCCTGAAAATATTGCCCGCGCCAAAGTGTACCCACTTAGGCTCAGCAACAGTCTTCGCTATCATCTTCTCTCTTTCGTATGAAGGAACAAAATATCCCTTCTCTTTCCACTCACTATTCTTAATAGAATCCTTATTTAATACCATCTCTCTATTCCTCTCCTATAACTTATCTTGTGTGCTGCTTCTCGATTGCTTCCCAGAGTCCGTTGATGTATGTTGCACCGAGGGCTCTGTCGTAGAGGCCGTAACCGGGCATTGCTACTTCGCCCCAGATCATTCTTCCGTGGTCAGGACGGATAGGTCCGTCAAAGCCTATCTCGTAGAGAGCCTTAACGATCTCGTACATGTCAAAGGTTCCGTCTGATGAAAGGTGAGCTGCCTCCTCAAAGTTTGTAGGTGAAATGAACTTGAGGTTTCTTACATGTGCGAAGTGGATCCTGCCCTCAAGTGCTCTGATCATGTGAGGAAGGTCGTTCTCAAGGCTGGTTCCGTATGAACCTGAGCAGAAGGTTACACCGTTGTGTACATCATCTACAGCCTTCATGAGTTTTAAGATGTTCTTCTCATTGTTGATGATCCTTGGAAGTCCGAATACTGACCATGCAGGATCGTCGGGATGGATAGCCATCTTGATATCATATTTGTTGCAGACAGGCATGATTGCCTTAAGGAAATAAACAATATTTTCAAAGAGCTTGTCCTCATCGATTCCGCTGTAAAGCTCAAAAAGCTCTTTTACATGAGCCATTCTCTCAGGCTCCCAGCCGGGCATTACAGTTCCGTTGGTCTCGCTTGAAATTGACTCAAACATCTTGTCCGGATCAATGGCATCAACAGCTTCCTGGGTGTAAGCAAGTACAGTTGAGCCGTCAGCTCTTTTCCTTGCAAGTTCGGTTCTGGTCCAGTCGAAGACAGGCATGAAGTTGTAGCATACCATGTGGATGTCTTCCTTACCGAGGTTTTCAAGAGTCTTGATGTAATTGTCGATGTGTTCGTCCCTGTCCCCCGTTGCAGCCTTGATGGCATCTGAAACGTTGACGGACTCAATGCCAGCAATCTTCATATCCTCAGCAGCAACATCTGCCTTAAGGGCCTTTATCTCATCCTGTGTCCAGAGCTCTCCTGCTTGTTTGTTGTAGAGTGTTGTGATAACGCTCTTTACTCCGGGGATCTGTCTGATCTGCCAAAGCTTAACAGTGTCGAATTCCTTGCCGTACCAGCGAAGTGTCATTTCCATAATCTGTAATCTCCTTTTCTATGAATCAACTTGAATCTTTGTGTTTGTTTCTATGGTCCTAGCATAAACTTCCTTGCAAAAACTTAGAATAGAATTACTTGTTGCCAACTTTGCAAAAGTTGTTGTACAATCATGGCATGAAAAACAAACTGCGATCATCCTTTAATTCAAGACAGTACATGGTATCCTCCGACTTCGAGGTCTTTTACTACTCCGACAGGGACTTTAAGACCCTGAGTCCCCATGCCCATGACTACTACGAGTGCTACCTCTTTATCGAGGGCGATATTACTATGGAGATCTTCTCGGGAAAAGACAAGACAGAGCGCCACAAGATGTCCCCGGGAGACCTCATGATCGTCCCTCCCGGAATAATGCATCATGCCCTCATGAACGATCCTTCCCAGAACTACAGAAGGTTTGTTTTCTGGATCAGCAAGCAGTGCTGTCAGAGCCTTATGGATGAGTCCGTCGACTACATGTATCTGATCCAGAAGGCTGAGGCCTTTCACAAATACATCTACCACCTTCCACCTGCGGAGTTTCACCAGGTGGAATCCAGGTTTCTGCGCCTTCTTGAAGAGATATCAAGTGAACGTTACGGGTCCAACGCTGCGCGACACCTGTGCCTGTGCGACCTGATTCTTACCATCAACAGAGTCATCTACGACGAAGATCATAAGGAAAGTGGATCAGAGGAGCTATCTCTTTTCCAGAACATCCTCTCCTACGTTGAGAGTAACCTTGAGGACACCCTGTCTCTCGATGACATCGCAGGCCAGTTCTACGTCAGCAAGTACTACATCTCCCATCTGTTCAAGGACACCCTGGGAGTTTCGCTCCATCAGTACATAATAAAAAAGCGCCTTTCGGAGTGTCGCAATGCAATCACCGGTGGCGAGAGCATCACAGCAGCCTACGAGCGCTTTGGCTTCAGAGATTATTCAAGTTTTTTCAAAGCCTTCCGTAAGGAGTACGGCATGTCTCCAAAGGAGTACCAAAACCTTTACTCAAATCGGCTTTTGAAATGATCCTTTTCCAGTTCGGGGAAAAGATATAATAACCGATCATGCAGATCATTCCAAAGGCAAAGGATATCGGGAAGCACAACATGACATAGGTCCCGTCAAAGAACCTGCTTATGATATACGCACACGGAATCCTGACTGCCCAGAGCATCATCAGGTTTATCAGTGTTGTGTATTTGACATATCCCACTCCGTTGACAATATTGGAAATGCAGTTAAAAACAGCATAGCACCACTGAGACAAAAGCACTGCCACCACGTACCTTCCGGCGTACATAAGCACTGTCTCATCCTGTGTAAAGAACTTAAGTATCGGCATTCTGAAGGAAATGAACGCGAGGCCCAGCGCAAGAGTCGCAATTCCGTTGATTGCCGGTATTTTTATGTATCCGTCCCTTAATCTGTCATAGTTTTCGGCGCCGAAGTTCTGCCCGGAGAACGTGGAAGCTGCTGCCGATACAGCAGTAATGGCTACATTTGTTATACCTGTGATTCGCCCAGCCACCGACGCTCCGGCCATGAACTTATAGCCCTGCGCATTCACAAGGGTCTGCATCGCCATGTGTCCAAAGGAAAACAGCGAATTGTTGAGGCCGATGGGAACACCTATTGCAAGTATCTGCTTCATTTCCTGAAGGTTCAGAGCCCTTGGGAGGAAACTAAATGAAAGCTCAGGAAATTTCTTTTTTATGTAAAAGACACTTACAATCCAGGAAACAAACATAGATATACTTGTGGCCATAGCCGCTCCCTGTACATCCATTGAAAACCTTGCCACAAACAACAGATCAAGAATTATATTTGTCACGCAGGAAACTACCAGAAACCAGAGTGAAGCCACGCTGTCTCCAAGACCTCTTAGTATTCCTGCATTCATGTTATATCCGATATTTCCAAGTGCTCCGAGGAACACAACCCTGGTATACATCAGGGCTGCATCTGAAACATCTTCCGGAACTCCCATGAACTTAAGTATAAAAGGCGCCAGAACAAATCCAAGTATCGCAATAGGAATCCCGCTCAGATATACAAATGATGCGGAGGCTGCCGCAATGTCTTTTACCCGCTTTCCGTCACCTGCGCCAATCCTCTGAGAGACCAGGATCGAAGCGCCTGTGCCGATTCCAAGAAATACGCACAGCAAAACCTCCACCGGCTGAGCACTTGTTCCCACTGCCGCCAGAGCCTTGTCTCCGCAGTATCGTCCCACTATAAGAGTATCAACTGTTGTATACAGCTGCTGCAGAATGTTTCCCAGTACGATAGGTATCGCAAAGAGAATCACATTTTGCATGATACTTCCTTTTGTCATATCAATCTTTTTCGTTTTCATGTCTCTATTTTCATTCATGATTCAATAATTTTCTTATGTTCTTATTCCCTCATATAACCAAAAATAATGAAATCATGTCATTTTGATGCTATGATTAATCAGACACAAGAGTAAAGAAAGCCTACGGAGGTACAAAAATGGCTCTTCCTCTGCCCCAGGGCAAACAGTTCACAATCATCTACAGAATGCTGGAATCAAGCTTTGAAATGACATCCATGGAAGTGGCTTCAGATCACTATTCCCTTGGTTTTATCATCCATGGCGACAGGAAGGTAATAACTCCCACCAAGACCTTCATGCTTCACGCGGGATTCATCAACGGAATTCCGCCCTATGCCTATCATCGCACAATTCCCGGTTCATTGGATTATTACGAGAACTATCTCATCAAGTTTTCTCCTGATTATGTAAAAGAGCTCACAGAAGAGCTTGGAGCTCAATTTCTTGATAACCTCTATGCGCAGTTCCCGAAGGAGTTTGACGACGAGGACAGGAAAGAGCTCTTTTCTCTGGCAAAGACTCTGCTTGATGCCTATGACAGTCTTAATGAGTGCGAAAAGCCTGAAGATATCAGGGTCTCAGAGCTCAAGGTCAAGCACCTCTTCTATGCTCTTCTCCTTCTCATAAACGACAAGGGGCGCAGCGCCTGGGAAAAGACTGTGCTCCACAATAAAGCTCTCTCTGAGCCCATCATGGAAGCTGTCTACTTTGTGGAAAAGAACTATAAAAAGCCCATTAAGATTGAGGACGCTGCTGCCATCTCCGGATATTCCGTCACTTACTTTTCAAAGCTCTTTTCCGCACAGCTTGGAAAGCCCTTCTCGGAATATCTGTGCATAACAAGGCTTAAGCATGTACAGAATCTCCTGCTGTCCACCGATATGTCCGTCATGGACATCTCCCTGGAGTGCGGATTTTCCTACCCTGGCAACATGACAGCCAGCTTTAAAAAGGAGTTCGGCATGACTCCTCTTCAGTTCAGGAAACAGAACAGAACCTAAAAATTTAACAATTTATCTCGTGCAACTTAAACGTTTTCGTGATATGATTGATAAAGATTAATCATGATTTTTAGGTAATGATCAAGAGGAAAAACATATGAGAAAATTCGAAGGATACCAGAAGGGAATAAACCTGGGAGGATGGCTCTCTCAGGCCGATGAAAAGACAAAGCAGCACTACGATACTTTCATCCTCAGAGAGGACATTGAAAAAATAGCAAGCTGGGGCTGTGACCACGTTCGTCTCCCAATTGACTACATCGTCATTGAGGGTGAAGACGGATCAATGCTTGAGGACGGCTACACTTACGTTGACAACTGCATCAAGTGGTGCAGAGAGTTTGGTCTCAACATCCTCATCGATATGCACAACACCTACGGATACACTTTCGATCCGCTTGAGGTAAACGGAGACAAAGAGATCTTCTTCCACGATGCTTCTCTTCAGGAGAGATTCTATCAGATGTGGGATCGCATCTCCAAGAGATATGCAAATCAGAAGGATATTGCATTTGAGCTTTTGAATGAGGTTATCTCTCCTGATATCAAGGACGAGTGGAACGCCATCGCAGACAAGGCCATCGATACCATCAGAAAGAACGCGCCCGATACTTACGTAGTAGTAGGCGGTGTTTGCTACAACAACGTAAGAAGCGTGCCTTTCCTCAATCCTCCCAAGGATGACCACGTAGTTTACAACTTCCACTGCTACGAGCCCATGATCTTCACTCATCAGAGAGCATGGTGGATGGACAATATGCCAAAGGATATCACTGTTGAATATCCTGCAACCACAGCCGAGTACTCAGAAAAGAGCAAGGGTCTTGACCCTGACTGGGCCGGCGCGATCCTTAAGATGAAGGTCAAGGAGATGGGTGCAGACTACTTTGCAGAGCTCTTTGAGCCCGCTGTAGAAGCCGCAACCAGGAACAACGCTCCTCTATACTGCGGAGAGTACGGTGTTATCGATCAGGCACCTGCAAATCCTTCTACAATCAACTGGATCAAGGACATCCATAATGCCTTTGAAAAATACGGTATCGGAAGAGCCCTCTGGGTTTACAAGGAGAAGGACTTCGGTATCGTAGGACCACACTATGACAGTGTAAGAGATGAAATGATCAAGAACCTCTGATTGATCTGATAAATATAGCCCACATGCCAGAGCATGTGGGCTTTTTCGTTGTCTTTATCCGGTTGTTATTTCATTTCCATGGTCTTTAAGCCATTTACGTCTCTCTTTATAATCCGGAATGACTTTTTCAACCTCCGCCCAGAATCTGGGTGAATGGTTCATCTCTTTTAAATGGCAGAGTTCGTGTACTACCACATAGTCGATGATCTCATCCGGGGTGCGCATCAGAAGGCAGTTAAAGTTAAGATTTCCCTGTGCAGAGCAGCTTCCCCAGCGGCTCTTTTGCATTCTGATGGTGATCCTTCCATACTCCACTCCCATAAGATTTGCGTAATATCTCACTCTCTGAGGGATAATGCGCTTTGCCTTTGTTGTAAGGAGCTTTATTTCCTGTTTGGTCAGCTCAGCCTGAGGAGATTGCGCTCTCTCTTTTTGCTTCTCCTGCATTTTGCGCAAATGCTTATCAATCCAGTCGGCCTTCTCTCCGATGAGGCGATTGATCTCACTGACTGATGCGTACTTCGGAGCGCGGACTATAACTCTTGCGTCAGGCGTAATCTCTATGCAAATGGTCTTTCGTTTACTTCTTATTAGTTCTATTTCTTTCGTCATATTCACGTATTATATCACTTATCAAAAACCTGTGCTCCCTTTCTTACAAAGAACACCGGGATATCCCTGATCGTGCAGGATACCTCTACAGTATCACCGCCTTTATATTCTGAAAGCACTACGCCCTTATCCGAGATGTCTTTTACCAGGCACCACTCACCTCCCGGCAGTGTCACTGTGACTGATGAAGCTCCCTCATCAAAAACAGGGCATGCAAGTACGTCTCTTCCAAAGAAAAAGACATCGCTCTCAGGATCATAATCGGGATCATTTAAAAAGACCGGGTATATGATTGGAGTGCACTCACAAACTGATCTCTCCATCTGCCTGTACAGATATGGTATGAGAGCCTCCCTCAGGTCAAAGAGGCGCTTTACGGTCTCTACCTCATCTTCATACAGCCAGGGCATGTTTGAAGTTCCATCTGTATTCCAGGAGTGCAGCACAAACCTGGGCGTAAAGATTCCGTACTGGATCCATCTGAGGAACAGCTCCTTGGAGGGCTTTGGGCCGGCAAATCCGCCTATGTCCTGACCAAAGTTATAGATGCCGGAAAGGCTCATGGTCATTGCCATCTTATGGTTAAATCTGAAATCCTCGAAGCTGGTTCTGTTATCTCCTGTCCAGGTGGATGCAATCCTTGAAGTTCCAACAATTCCGCACCTTGATACGGCAGTCTTATTTGATATATCTGGTGCAGCTTCAAGGCTTGCTCTTGTCATCAGGTATGAAAACAATGGCTTTATCAGCTTGGCTCTGATGGGTCTGCCAAAGCCATCGGCATATACGTCCTCATCAGGAACGTCATACTCGTTATTGTCATTCCAGGTGCTGTAATAGCCCTTATCTACCAGTTCTTTTTTAACACACTCTGTCCAGAACTTCGCTGCATTTTCATTGGTAAAGTCCAGATAACTTCCCATTCCGCCCCAGAAAGGGAACTTTGCAGGAGTGCCATCTCCGTTTTTCAAAAACCATCCGTTCCCAGCGATCATCTCGTACATCGGGTGATCATCCAAAAAGCACGGCTTTATGTTTGGCAGAAACTCCACTCCCTTTTCCCTGAAGGTCCTGCTAAGACCCTCGGGCGAAGGAATCTTATCCGTGTTCCAGTGAAAGACATATCGCTTGTCGCCAATCTGAGTATAGCCACTGGACAGATAGAAGCCTCCGGGGGAAATGCCGTATTTTTCGCAGAGTGCAAGAAAGCCCTCAAGCTGCTCTCCGGCATTATCGGCATCTGTATACGCCATTGTACTTCCGCAATATTTAAGCGTCCACTTCGGCGGAAGGAATGTACCTCCGGACAAGCGGACAAAACTCTTTAGAATCTCAGGAACGCTTCCGTAAAAGACATAGTAGACAAGATACTCTTCCTCGCATCTAAAGGACTTGAAAAGCGAGTAATAATTGTCATGCTCTCTTCCAAAGTTAAACTCACCGTCAGAATAAGTGTCATAGTAGATTCCGTATGAGCCTGCAGAATTCCTGCAGATGTAGAACGGAACATGCTTATACAAAGGGTCTGATGACCTTGCATCAAATCCCATGGAATCTGTGGTTCCAAGCTTAAAGCATCTTCCGTTTTTATTGACATCCCCCGACTTATCTCCAAGCCCAAAGATGTACTCATCCTCCTGTCTTGAAAGATAATGACAGGCTCCTCTTCCCAGCTCGCCTTCAAGGTTATAAGCCATGTATTCCCTGTCCTTGAACAGAACTTCCCCGCCTTCGTAATGTGTGATCAGGAAATTCTTTTTTTGGACAGAAAGACTGTGGCTGCCAAATGTGAATGTCCAGCCACCATCGTCTTCAGTCATCTGTGTCTTTTCGCCCATAAGGCCTTTGCAGGATAACTTGTCCCTTCCCTCATAGGGCATCTCCCCATCCGGGCATACTGAGAAGGTGTTAAAAAAATTGCTTCCGTCTTTATAGATTGCCACCCGGACCATGTCCTTGAAGAAATCAAGCCTTGCATTTATATCTGATTCCTTGAAAAGAAATGTGGATTCCTCCCGGGTTTTAAGAGTAAATCTGTGGTCATATTTCATTTTGGGTCTCCTCTGAAGGTATTTACTATCAGCTTTACAGGGTCCGGACGTTTCATCTTTATTCCTTTTTTTGAGATAACAAGACAACTCTTTCCCCTCTTCCATACAGGACGCCCTGAAGCATTTGGATTTCCGGTTTTCACAAAATCTGCAATGTAATCCATCATAAGAGCTGATATTTCCATATCCTTGTCATCATATGGTCTAAAGCTCTTTTCAAGAGTTCCGAACAGGTATCTTAAATCTGATGAATGAAATGCTCCATTGTCATCGCCGGGGGCATCGATGTCAAAATAGTAGCGATATCCGCCGGCCTTTCCCATAAACTTACGTGCCATGTTATACAAAACAACATTGTACATATCATTACTTGTAGTTCCCGCCATGTAATCAATCTTAAGTGGCTTCTCTATCAGTTTTTCCACGCTTTCCGTCAGAAGATATCCGTCAATAACAGGCTGTGTGTTGACGGTATTATCTTTTCGGACTTTCTTAATCTCTTCAATTGCACCAAGAACCGCCTTATCATCAAGCTCTTTAAACTCATCAAAGTTTGTCGCCCCGGAGAGTTTTATCACTTCTTCCCAGTAGCCGCGGGTGTCTGCAGATGCCTTCGGTCGTCCCATCTTTGGGAAAAGACCTGCTCCTGAGATCATAATTGCCCGTTCAAAAAGATCTTTAGCCTTCTCTGACAGACAAAGATACTGCAACGAAATCGCACCTGCGCTTTGTCCCATGGCAGTTATGCAACCAGGGTCTCCGCCAAAAGAGCCTATATGACTCTTTACCCATTTAAGTGAAACCAATATATCATCAAGTCCAAAATTCCCATCTCTTCCAAACTCATCCTGAATCTGCCTGTGTGTCATATATCCGAAAACACCCACGCGGTAGTTAACGCACACAAGGATCAGCCCTCTCTTTGCATAGGCTTCGCCATCCAGATATCCCTCGCTGTTGGCCATGGAATTAAATCCGCCTCCGTGTATAAAGACGAGCACCGGTGCATTATGTGCATTCTTGGGTGTATAGATATTGAGATTTAAGCAGTCCTCGCTGTAGGTAAAATCGAGTCCTTCACGGAATTCCCTGTGATAGAATCTCCGCTCAGGAACATCCAGATGTGGAAAGTAGGTCCTGTACTGGGAGCATGCATCTCCAAAAGCTGTGGCATCGTATGTGCCATCCCAACCCTCTACCTGCTTTGCGTACTCAAATCTCTTGGCCTTAGCATATTTTATTCCCAAAAACTCAAGACACTCTTCTCTTTCATTTCCCCGGATCCTACCGAGATCTGTGTCTATTTCGATGTATTTACTCATCTGACCTGTCCCTTTAAATAGTCTTCCTTCCGGTTCTGAAGCTCACCAACCTTCTCCTTGGAGAGTGGATACCAGAAAAGCAAAGCAATTGCCATCAGCGCAAACATTACCGCCGGAATAAGAGTTGCAAGAACATACATCAGATCAAGCTGTCCTTCGGAAAAGACAAATTCCAGAGTGCTTGCAGTGTCATAATATCCCATTGCAAGTAAGGCTGCATTCACAGCTATCGCCGAAATAACCTGACCTAGTTTTCTAAAAAAATTTAAGAAGGCATATGCAGTACCGTTGTCCTTACTTCCGGTGCTGACTTCAATCTCATCTATGGCATCCCCCGCCATTGCCCAGAGCTGAAGCACAAAGATATTAAGACCAAATCCGGAGATAAGACACAAAACCATAAAAGGCATGAGGGCCGCTCCCGGATCCAGGAATTTCAAGAAAAACATCAGGAAATTTGCTGCAGCAGCTATGATCATACCAACGGAGGTAATCTCTTTTTTACCAAACTTCCTTGCAAGCTTTGGGGTAAAAAGCATAAGTATTGCCATTGGGATATAGGTCAAAATGGTTGGCAGGGATACAAAGATTCCGCCCTTTCCGAAGTAGTATCTGATCAGATAAATATAATAGCTCTGAGTGAACATCTGTCCTGCAAGGAGCAACATTGCAACAACGGAAATAGAAAGCATGGCCTTGTTCCTGAATATAAGCTTAAGGGCCTTTGACGCAGCACCTTTTTCATGCTTTTGTGGCTCTGTTTTTACTCTTTCTTTTGTACCTGCAAATGCCAGAAGAAGAAAGATCACAGACAGCACAGACATAACAATGACGCCTGTCAGAAGAACATCATACTTTACAATAGCCTTTCCCGTAGCCTTATCTGTGGAAAAGCAGAGCATTGAAAGCACCATGACAGGCATGCTGCCCAGTGCTGAACCTACTGCTCTGAAGACAGAGAGCTTGGATCTTTCTTTTACATCAAGGGTAATAACTGTGGCAAGAGAGCCATAGGGAATCTGAAGCATAGTATAGATCATACCCCACGCCACATATGTGATGGTTGCATAAATATATGCAGGAAGATTATCTCCCGGTGTTCCGAAACCGTCGAATTTAAGAAAAAGAAGGATTGAAGCGATGGCCAGAGGAAATGCCACCCTCAGAAACCACACCCTGTATCTTCCATGCTTTGAAACAGGTGCTGTATCACAAATTCTGCCCATAATAGGGTCATTTACAGCGTCCCATACCCTGGTAAGTACAAACATCACCATGATAAAGAACGGACTTAAAATCAGGACATCCGTGTAATACGTCTGAAGAATTGACGTAACAAGTCCAAATACCAGACATCCGCCTGCATCTCCCAATGCGTAGCAGATATACTCCGGCGTCTTAAGGCCGCTGGCTCTGGCAATCATACTTTTTTCATCAGTTTGTCCCATAATATGTAACCCTCCCCATAAATAGATAAAAAAATGATATCACAAATCTTTCGGGAGCGCACTTGGGGAGTCACCGGGGACGTTTCAGTTTATTCCCCAGGTTTCTACGCCCATGCGGTACTTATGACCATATATAGAGAAAATATCCGGACCAGCTCCACCGACTATCAGCTGTTCAAAGATCCGGAGCCCGAAGTAACAAACCAACCACCCTGCCATAGCAGAATTACAATCTTCTAGTCACAGGTCTTACATAGTGTCTATATGTTCCTGCCATAAACAACATGATCAACAATGTATATCCTATCCATGCTACCTGATACGATGTTAAGAACACATTCCCAACACTAACCAATCTCGGATCTGTCATAGATGCATTATTCAGAACCTGAATAGGAGTAAGATAGCGAATCTGAGATAACACCCTGTATTTACCGGGAACGCTCAAAAACAAATCTAAAACCACAGCAAAACAAACCACACCGGCAGAAGCAATAATGTTCTTAGTTACGCATGAAAACAACATGGCAGCTGCCCCTACAAGCATAGCTCCCAGAATATATACTCCGGTCAGAATCAGCAGTAAAGTTCCTGCCGAAAACTCATGGGAAGTATTTGGAATTATTATCTGACAGGATGCTTTAAGTCCATCAAAGCCATTAAATATAACATGCGGCAATTGCACAGAAATAAGTATCAGCAAAGAAACAATAACTGAGAATAACTCTCCGGCCAGAATCTTAGCAAGAGCAATCTCACGCTTTCCGGCTTTAGTACTGATTATCAAATCTTCTGTTCTGTAATATCTCTCAGCTGCAAATGTTCCGGCAAGTCCACCGGCAAGAATAATTGCTACAAGTGCCATAATGGCCATATAGTTAGCTCTCATGGAAGAAACTCCGAAGTTTGTTTCCCATACAAAAGGCTTATTTACTCCGGACTCTTTTTCTTCCCAATATTTCTTTTCCTCTTCCGACAAACCAAATGAATCATACATGGATTCGAGGAAGTCAGCTCTTGCTTTGTAAAAAGACTCTTCGGACAGTTCCCCAAGATCATCATTACTAAAGCTGTTTCCCACAGCTTTATTCAAATATCGTGCAACATAATAATACTGACTATCTGGAGTAATGGATGAAAGACCGCCTGCGTCTTTTGCACTTTTAACAATTTCCCCTATCAGCTCATCATCCAGTACCCTTCCGTTTATCTCTATCTCTTTTGCCGAAGCAAATCTGTCTTCAGGGCTTAGTACAAGATACCTAAGCATAGTGAAGCCAAATAAGAATCCCATGATTAAAACAAACATAGTAGCGGTAATCTTGTTAAGAAGCATCTTTTTAATTTCAAAACCCACAAGTGAGTCAAACTGAAACGTCCCCATTGACTCACACCTTATTTCTTCTCAAGTAAATGAAATATCCACCAACTACCGCTGCGGCAGAAATAACCACATACAGTACCGGTGCGAACTGTAGGGCCGTGAGGTAGTGGCCTCCAAAGCCCACAAGCCTGAATTCGTACAGCACGTTCGGAGATGCCATGTCGATTGGTGACAGCAGATACAGAAACTGTGACAAAGGCCGGATGACCATCGGTATCTCCCTAGCACCTGCCAGGATCACAAGAAATCCGCCAAATACTGCGCCCATGACCACTACCGGGTTATTAAAGCATTCCGACAAAAAGCAGGTAGCGACTGTCAAAAACAGACAAGCTGCAAAAGCCACCAGGATCTGCCTTCCGAAGAACGCTCCCATGGTCAGCGGAACTGAAGTTAAAGGCATAAGGTTCTGTACCATGGCATCCCAGCCATTGTTGCCCCACAAAGCCAGACTTGTAAGAATTGAAATTCCGCCAAACAAAACCGTAAGCAAAAAGATACTTACGACCGCTGCCGATATCTTGGCAACATAGGTCACGCCCCATCCGCCGCGGGTGCAGCGCAGCAGGGGATCCGTTTTGTCTTTTACCTCTCCTGCAAATATCTGGCTGAGGAGCAATGTAACTACAAAGAGCATGACGAGCGGAGTCGCCTGAACAATATCAAACAGCCCGTACATCTCCTCAAAAGAATGCCACACCAAAGGCTTTGTAACAGAAGCCTCCTTTTCCTCCCAGTACTGCTCTTCGCCCTCAGTCAAAGCGCACAGATCCATCCCTTCCCTGATGGTGTCCTCCCTGATCTGATAGATTGCATCGGCATCATAGTCAGCAATAGGTCTTCCGTAATCAACTATCTTCCTCACCCAGTCACAAAGCGCCTCATAAGTGCAGTTGGTCTCATTCCAAAAGACTCCGTATTCATCGGCCGCCTCATAGAGCTCTGCAAGAAGCGTATCATCAATTTCCCGGCCGTCGATAGCCATCTTCAGCTCCCTGGTTCTGTCTTCGTAATCACCCATCTGCTCAGACTGAAATACACCCTGCATGAACGAATAGACAGTGATGACGATCAGCAGGATCACAGTAAATCTGTTCTTTAATATCTTTTTTATCTCGTAAAAGAAAAGTGTGCCAAATAAGCTCTTTTTCCCCATCATTTAATTCTCCTCTCCAAATTCCTTCAGATAGAAGTCCTCAAGACTTCCGTCTTCCTCTCCCCACGGGCCCTGCCAGATGATCTCACCGGACCTCATCATGATAACTTTGTCAGCTATATGCTCAATATCAGATACTATGTGCGTGGACAAAAGAACTATACTATTCTTTCCAATTTCCTCAATAAGGTTACGAAATCTAACTCTCTCCTTGGGGTCAAGTCCGGCAGTCGGCTCGTCCAGGATCAGAACTTCCGGCCTGTTTATAAGAGCCTGCGCTATTCCAAGACGCTGCTTCATTCCGCCTGAGTAGGTCTTTATCTTTTTTGACGCAACATCAGAAAGTCCCACTACTCCAAGGAGTTCCTCAGTCCTTGCCCTGGCAGCCTTTTTATCAAGTCCTTTAAGCGCAGAGAAATACATAAGAAAATCTCTTCCGCTAAACTCCGGATAATACCCAAAATCCTGAGGCAGATACCCCAGCACGTCGCGGTAACGCTCCTCTGAAACACTCGCCCCATCATAGGTGATATCTCCGCTTGTCGGCACCAGAATCCCGCAGATCATCCTCATAAGCGTGGTCTTTCCTGCGCCGTTAGCTCCTAAAAGCCCCGTCACGCCTTTCCCCAGGGTAAAAGAGAGCCTGTCTACCGCGATCTTATTCTTATATTGCTTAGTTATGCGATCAATTTTCAGTTCCATTGATACTCCTCCAAACGAAATGTCTTTTTAATCTGGATACACTCAAGTGCCACAAAAACAGCAAGCATCACAAACCATATCCATCTGTATTTTGCTGCGAAAAGAGCTTTTTCATCCTTGATAGCCAGTATCATAACCGACGTCATGACAGAGACCAGAATGCAGCCAAATGCATTTTTCCTTCCAATCTCTGTTCTC
This sequence comes from uncultured Butyrivibrio sp., assembly GCA_946623755.1. GTDB lineage: Bacteria > Bacillota > Clostridia > Lachnospirales > Lachnospiraceae > Butyrivibrio. The sequence goes on from CAMORK010000001.1 coordinate 128,432, forward strand.
TCAATGATCATGCTGGCTATCGAAGATATGAGATACGGCAGCGTAATGATGGCTCCGGTCATTGCATACCCATATCCGCTGCTGCTTCCCACTACCATTGACAGCACCAGCAAAAGAGCTATATGCACGGCTCCAATGCAGATGAATCTTGCCAGAAGTATTCCTCTTCCGGAAATCCTTGTTACTCCCTCCAGTTCATCCATTCCATACATTCCGGAACGCATAGAGTCAAAAACCGCAACAGCCGACACAAAGGGCATTATTGCGGCCACCACAAAGACCGTTTCCCTGTTCAGGTTGATTCCAAAAATTGCAACGATAAGTGCTGCGATTGAAATAAGCCATACCGGCAGTTTTATATATGTGAACTGACTTTTTATTATGTCAAAGACACTAAGTTCAGTCTGTTCACTCTTTTCCCTATACATTCTTATGAAGGCATCCTTCTTGGTGCTATCCGGCTTTGGCGCCGCATCAGCCATCATCTTTCTTATGTCTTTACTCATGGAAATTACCTCCTTCCATCAGCTTTATAAAATCTCTTTTTACAGAATTAAGTCTACGGTACAGAGCGAATCTTGAAATCCCCATGATCTTGCCGATATCTGCAAGCGGCACATCGTTCATGTAACGAAGGATCAAAAGTTCTCTGTCCTCTTCCGGCATTTTATCAAGGGCCGAATTTACATCAATCTTTCTTATAAGGTCCTCAGCTTCATCCCCATCGTCGGAATAATCCTCGGTAAGCTCCTCCATTTTGGCTTTCCTGTTCTCATCAATACAGAGGTTTCTGGCTATTGTGTAAAGGAAACGTAACTGCTCGCCGCGATCTTCATAGCTGCTGTTCATGAAACGAAGAAACGTCTCCTGAGTCAGATCCTGCGCAGTATCTGTATTGTGAACTCTGTAATAGCAGAAGCGAAAAATTTTGTCGTACTGTTCTTCAATATCCATGGACTTCGTCTTTTCCTCCCCTCTGTAATGTATAACGAATTAATCATAATAAATGTGCGGCAAGAAAAAAATATTTTTTGGGAAATCAGTGACCGACAAAAAAAGACTGCTCACATCAAGCAGTCTTTTAAAGCCTCAAAGCTTATCTCCTGCACCGGCGCAAAATCCTCCGACGCAAGATATCTGTATACTGATGTCAAAAGAGCTCTGCACTCCGGGTAATCCTGAAGATCATGCAGCCCCATGGACGAGACAAATACCTTTCCTTTAAGACACTTAAACTCCAGTAGCATTCCCATATTCCGAAGATACGCATAGCAGTCCATCACAGTAACTATGCTCCGCACTCCCTCAGGCAGCAAAAGAGCTCTCTGCGAACTTTGCACAAACCACTGATAGCCCGGGTAAAACCGCGTCGGGAAGTTTCTGAACAAAGGATGCTTCTCATCTATGAGAAGCCCCATGCTTCCTTCCTGAGAGCTGAAAGTTCCGACTGACCAGAAGTCCGTGGAAAAAGTGGATTTTATCGATGCAGGAAGTGCCTGCCTTGTGGAATCCGGTGCAAGGAAAACAATTCCGCCTTCCTTAAGGACCTCCTTTGCCTTATCATCCAATGCCCTGCATTCATAGACAGAATCAGGTTTCTCAGGGCTTTGGCTCTCCCTCGTATAGACGTATATATCGTATGAATTATCGTATCCTGCAAAAGATACATTAAGAGTAAGTTCACTGTTTCTCTTAGGTTCAGGGAGTTCTAACTCAATCTCTATTTTTCCGAGCTCACTAAGCTCTCCCTGCCTGCAGGTTACTTCATCATACTCTTTTGTCAAAAGAGCTTTCTCCGCATCTGACACCTTTACGAGAAGCCTTCCTGTAATATCTCCCTTAGAATAGTTGGCAAGCTTAACTACCGCTTTCAACATTTCGCCATCAACATAAGTGTACTTATCCAGAAACGCCAGCGGAAGCGCATCTTTAAAGAACCTCCTAAACCTCTCCGGTGCAGCAAAATTATAAGGTTTTGCCTTAAGATGAGAGTTCAGCATTCCGACAAGAGCTGTGCCCTGCCCGGGAAAATCCTGAAGCCCCAACAGAGAAATTCCGCTGTACTCTTCAGTCCTGAGAGCTGCTTCGACTTCCTCACGATAGCAAAGAAGCGCCAGTTCTCCGGTCGCCTCAACGCGCCTTGTCCACTCATGGGAGAGTCCCTTTTCTGTGACATTTTTCTTTATAAGTTCAAGGTTGTCGGCTCTTGTAACGCCACGGAAATCCTCTATTTCTCCAAAATCAGGCAGAACCTCATACTGGCCCACCTCAAAGCTGAATATCGGCTTTTTGAAACTCTTCCTGATCTCTTTTACCGTATCTGCGTAGTCGTGCTTTGCGTCAGGATAGTCATTGTTCAGATACCCCTTCATTCCGGCAAAAGTCGCTCTCATAGGCAGGTCCTTAAAGCCAGCAGCAGTGTAGAAATCACTCTCAGCATCTGCCCCCTGCTCTCCGTAAAAAGCATTTGAAGAAAACGCAAAAAGCCTGGTTTTATCTGTATCATGGCACAACTCAAGTAGCCTTTGCGCGGTCTTTTTTCCATCCTCTTTTGCCTGCAATTCGTTGCCAAAGGTAAGCATCACAAAGGACGGATGGTCTGCATAAACATTAAGGATTTCCCTCAGTTCTTTTTCATAATATGCTGCTGACTTCTCGTCAGAAAAAGCATCCCTCGGGTTCCAGTGTGAGAGCTCAGGCTGCATCAGAATTCCAAGCTCATCAGCTGCGCAGAAAGCAGCTTCCGGAGGACAGTGGGAATGAAATCTTAAACAGTTAACTCCATAGCCCATGTAGGTCCTTATTATCTTTTTCCAGGAAGAGACGTCCATTGGCGGATGACCGGTCTCTGGAAATACCGCGCAGTTTGCTTCACTCCTCAAGAAAATCCTTCGGCCGTTAAGACACAGATGACCGGCAATATCTTCAAATGACCTTATGCCAAAAGCAGTCTCAAACTCATCCTCCAAAAGCCTTGCTCTCACATGGATCAGTTTTCCGCACTCCTCATCCCAGAGCAGTTCCTTTGCCACTTCAGCGGCTACCTCGATTTCAAAAAAGCTCTTCCCGGATCCGCCTGTAACATCCAGCTCCCTGGTCATGCACAGCTCTTTAAACTCAAGAACAAGCTTCCCCTCAAAGCCATCCTCAGAATCTACGACAGCTCTCACATCCAGAGTCCACTTATCAACGCCTTCATCCTTCCTCGGATACACTCTTATACTTTCAATAAATGTCTTCTCGACAATCTCTGTTCCAAACTCCCCAATGATCCCATTCCAGTTAGTCTGGGTCTCATCCGTGGCAGCCGACGAGTAGACGATGTCATTCCGGGGAAGATCCTCATAGCTGTTATCCGAGGCCAGCTCCAGCAGTGCTCCATCATTAAGCACATCCGTAACTTCAAACACATACGGAGTCGAAAGACTTCCCGCCTGCGCCCGGACCTCTTTTCCATCCACAAAAAGCCTTAAAACTCTCGCTCTCTCGGCCTTTAGAAAGAGTCTTTTCCCCTCAGGCACATCACCTTCCCATCTCCGCGAAAAGTAAGCCTTTCCCTCGTAGGTGTGGTTCCTTGTAAGCCTCGTAGCAATCACATCATCCGACACAAGTGCTTTGTTCTCCACATAGTTCTCGTCCTGGTGGAGCTTGCCCGTCAGCTTATCCTCATGCCCTATTTTATTTGTATCCAGTGTCCCCGGAAGAAGCGCACTGTATGTGCTGCCATCCAAAAGGCGCACATCCCATTTTCCCGAAAGACTTCTAAAATCCCTCATGATATTTCTCCATCACTTACACAGTTTCAGGTACAATGCAGAAAGCTGATGGTTCTTGTCCAGTAAAAGAGCTTTCTCAAACCACTTGGCAGCTTCGGTTCTGTTACCTGTTCCCATTTTCCCAAGTCCCATGAGATAGTAGCAATGCACCCGGTTTTTAATGTCCATATCCGAGTCAAACACTGACATATCCGGCATTGAAACAGCGAAATAATCCATTTTAAACTTATCATCAACGTGGTACTCGCCGTAATCTATAAGCTTGTAAAACCTTGCATTTGCAGCAGTTTCATCAGAAAGCTCCCTAAAGCCAAGCCCCTGGAACAGGATCATGTCCGCAGGCTGATCGTAGTAATACATCATTCCTGCAGGCTCCGACCGGCCAAGCGTTGCCTTCTCAAAGCACTCTTTTGCCCGAGTTTCATCTCCAAGTGACTTATAGCACTGCCCCAACAGGAAGTACAGGTTGTTGTCCCTGGTTCCCTCAAGGCGGCCCTCTCCAAGATTATCAGGATAGGACAAGGCCTCGTTAATGAGTAAGACTGCCTTTTGAGGTTTGCCGTTATCAAGTTCATTTTTGGCCAGCATAAAAAGAGATAGTTTAAACTGAGCAGTAATCTTGCCCTCAGCCCCTTCCCAGGTCCGGAAATTGTGGGCGGCTATCTTCTGATGAGCTTCATCATATCTTCCACAAGTGTTAAGAAGGGTCACATACTCTGTGTAGAGGTCATCCCTCTTATCGATGAGGTCTATGTTCCTGCAAAACTTCTCAAGTCTCTCCGACGGCGAAACTCCAAGCCTTGCGTAGAGCTGATCCAGTTCAAGGAAGACTCTGGCATCGCTTCGATCAAGCTCAAATGCTCTCTCCATGCACTGCTTTGCACTGTCTTTATCACCACACTTATTATAATATGCTATCGAGAGGTTCCTGAGCAAAGTCGGGAAAGAGTCATCAAGCTCTTTTGACCTCTCCCAAAGACTTACAGCCTTCTCATATCCAAGCTTGTCATAGTAAAGACATCCCAGGTAATAATAGGCTTTTGATCCATCGGGCATCAGCTTGATGCATCTTTCAAGCACCTGTATGTCCTCGAGTTTGTTTGGGAAGCAGTACTTAAAGGATGCATTCTGTGCTTTGGCCAGCGCTTCCCGGCTCTTTTTGGTCTCACCGAGTTTATCCAGATAAAAAGCCATGTAGTAGAATTTAAGAGGACTCTCCTGCCTGCACATATCCAGAGCTTTTATCGCCCTCTCATAAAGTCCGTACTCAGCAAAGTCCCTGGCTGTCTGCAGGAAGTTTTCAATATCCCCGGTTATAGCCTCCTCACCGAAGGTTATATCTGTTTCTGTCAAAAGACATCTCGACACAAAGTCAAATGCATCCATCCGGAGGTTTTCCTGCAAAAGAGAGCGTGCCTTTTCTTCTCTTTTCAAAAGAAGCAGCAGAGCAGCCTTCAAGCCTCTTGCCTTAGTATTTGCGCTGTTCTTTATAAGCCCTCTGCTTACATGCTCCAGCGCATCTTCAAAGCACCCTCTTCTTGCTTCAATAACTGCAAGATAGTAGAAAGCCATCTCCTGCTGTGCATTACTCCAGGTTGCCTTGTAAAAGGCGTCATAAGCCTCATCGAATTTCTCCCGATAGAACAGACTAAGTCCAAGGTTATAGTAGCTATCGCTGTCACAGGGATTCGGATTTAACATTGTTTGCCTCTTTATAGCTTTTCTGAAATACCCCTCTGACTTTTCAAATTCTCCTCTGCGAAGCAGCAGCATTCCGTATGCATTGTTTATGCGGCTGTCTTCGTCATCTCTTTTCAGTCCCTCAAGATAATAATCATCCGGAAGATATGTGGCATGCCTGTACTGCTCAATGTGCAGCCCGGTCAGATACAGCTCCTCATTCGAAAGAATGTCCTTTGGCGCTTTTGCTGCCTTCGCCGGCTCTGCAAGCTTTGGAATCCCACAGTCCTTTTCCTGATATGCAACCAGCTCTTTTCCATCATGATAAACTGCAATCCTGACCTTTGTACTGTCAGCTCCTGCACGGGCAATACTTCTTTCAAAAACATCATCCGGCGAAAGCCTTACCTTCTCGTTTAGTATCTCTTTTCCCTCGTCTGTGATGACTATATTTGCATCAGCAAGCTCCCGGGTTGCGTAAACACAGGCCGTTATCCCATCATGCGCAACCTCAAGATTAACAGCCGCATCAAGGCTCGCATTCTTTATATAGCCTGCCTTTTTGTAGGGCATAAAATACTGCTTGAATTTCTTTTCCTCATAAGGCGCAAGCCACGCAAAATCCGGCTGATTATCGCAGTACATGCCGGTCATCAGCTCAATATACGGGCCGTCTTCATCCGTGAGATTTCTGTCCCAGGCCTTTCCGAAATCTCCGCATCCCCAGGTCCACTGCTTCTTGCCCGGTGATATGTGATGATCTGCCACATGCAAAAGACCTGCCTCTCTGCCATAGTCGTATCCGCCAACAAAATCATATTCCGAGTGCTCAGCCATATACGATGTAGGAACAGGGATGTTTCTGTACCTGGATATATCAACACCTGCGCTGTAGTCGTGCTTGTAGTACTCCCCTGTTGCAATGGGAAATCTTGAGACAGCTCTTTTGCCATGGTCATACACAGAATGAACATCCGGCGGGAAAACCGACTGGGTGTTGTCATTGACGGAGACTGCCGGATTCGCCCACCAAAGAAATGTCTGCGGAAGAGGCGTCCTGTTGTAGAGCTGGCCTTCAATCTCAATATATGCCTTGCCAGGGCGAAGCGTTATGGAAGTGATGACTCTGGTTCCGTACATCCTGTCAACATCACCCAGCAGAAGGCTCTTTGATCCGTCTGTGTTTTCGCGTATCTTGTGCTCAACCTTCATATAGGTCGTAGGTCTGTGATGCTGGGGCCAGTTAAACTCTATGCCTCCGGAAATCCACGGGCCGGTAAGTCCCACGAGAGCGGGTTTTATCACATGGTTATAATAGACAAAGTCGTAGCCGTTTGTCTTGTCCAGTGCTCTCTGGATCCTGCCTCCAAGTTCCGGCATCACCATGATCTTCAGATATCTGTTTTCCAGAAAAACAACGTTCCAGACCTTGTTTTTCTTCTCTCTGCTGATGTCGGATATTGCAGGATACGGATATATCTTGCCACTGCTGCCCTGATAAACCCTCTTTTCAAGAAACATCGGATTTATATCGGCTTCTCCTATGTCGTATGTAGGTATCTCAACCTGCTCTTCCCATATTTTTACTGTATCCATAGTCATCTCCTCAATTTGAATGATCCATCTTGAGAATAAGATAATTTTCACGCTTTCTCAATTGATAAACTTGCTCTATAATATAAAAAAATTGCTCTTCATCTTTGGAGGATACAATGCTTTCGACAGAAGAAAAAATCACACGGGATTCCAAGTATTTTCTGCATACGCCAACTGCTGTGGCAAAGTCTCTTTTTCTGTACCCTGTTGTCATTGGAAGTTTTGAATACCTGCCGGGTTACGCCCTTGAAAGAAGCCGGTTCGACAGTTATCTCATTATACTGATAGAGAGCGGCACCATGGAAATATTGCTCGGCAATAAATTTCATATGGCAACAAAAGGCGAGGCTGTTCTGATTGACTGCTACAAGCCTCACGCCTATAGGACCAATACAGGCTGCAAAACTCTGTGGCTCCATTTTGACGGGCAATCTGCAAAGGGCTATTACGATTATCTTGTCAAAGAGAGGGGGAATATCATAGCTCTTTCGAGCTTTAAATCATCCCGTGATATTCTTGCAGGACTGATTGAGAATTCAGAGAAGCACTTGTCAACAAGCGAGGCTCAGATGAGCATTATGATAGGCAATCTCCTCCTGGAATTGTCATCCGGCACATCTCATGAACAAAGCGCAAAAGAGGATGGCATAAAGCGTGTTACCGCCTATCTTACGGAGAATTTCGCCCAAAAGATATCTCTTGAGGAAATGGCTGATATGGCAGGTCTTACGCCCTATCACTTCACCAGAAAATACAAAAAAGAAACCGGCGTGACTCCACACCAGTTTCTCTTATCAACCCGCATGTCAGCGGCTAAATATTGTCTATCAAATACGAACATGACCATTTCTGAGATCGCCGTTTCCTGCGGTTTTATCGACGAAAGCGCCTTCTGCTATACTTTTAAGAAAAGAGAAGGTATCACCCCTAACGAATACAGAAAGAATTCCGGATGACTGTGCGCCGGGATCAACTCGACTCTTTTAGCCTTTGCTTATCCTCATACATCTCTCTGTCATTATGGTCCGCATTTACCCTCATTTTGGGTCTCCTTATTCTGCCAAAAACCAGTCTTCTCTGTCGTCATCGTAATAGTATATCTTATCCTTATACTCATCATAGTAGAAAACAGTATCGGTTTCTTCGTCATAGAGATAGAGTGTGCCATTTTCATACATGTACCAGATTTCCTCTTCGTAGTCATATAACCAGTTATCTTCAGCAAATTCCTCTTCGTTGCCGTAATAGTCCCCGGTGCCATAATCATAGCTATACTCACAACTTCCATTGCTCAGATTACCGCCGTACTCGTTCTCGTATTCACCCCAGCCATTCCAGCTATTCTCAAAATCATCATAATCATAATAATCTTCGTAGCTGTCAGCCGAAACAAACTTTCCAAGCCAGGCAATATATTCCTCATCCAGATCAATGTCTTTATATACATCCTTTAGCTTCTCATAAAAATATGAATCGCCATAGGGTAGCGATACAGACATTCCTGTGAGCTCATTTTTATCCGAAGTATGCCCATAGTAGGTGACAGATGCCTTGAGCGCTGACATAAGGGTCTTGGCTTCAGCACTACTATTGTCTATTCCTTCAACCAGCGCAAGAATATCGCTTATATAAAAATCGGACAATGTAACGTCACTCTCATCGCTTTCCCACAAGCTCAAGAAGCCGGATATGGCACGCCCTTTTGCCTTATGCACTTTACTATAATTCTTATTTAAAAGAGCTTCCTCATTTTTATAAGCATATGCTTTCCATGCATTAAAAAGATTACTTGCAGTTGACTCGTTAAATAGCGCTATGCAAGCTGAATCCCCCATGAAAGCTTCTTCATTATCCTTGATAATGTCATCTACTATTTTTTTACCAAGAAGTGGTGCTGATATTCCCGGATTATCCTCAAAATTCTTCATCCATTCGGTATAGCTCCAGCCCAGGCCCGATTCAAAGTCCTCCGACAAAATCGCATATCTGCAATATGGTGCAAGGGCATAGCAGGTCTCAAGATTCGCCATGATACAGCAATCCATTCCAATGATGTCAAACTTTATATCCTTGTTCTCAGCAAAAGCTGCTGCCATCTCGGCAATGTTAAGGCTGTACTCCTCCGGCTGCCATTCATCATATCCAAAGCCGTAAACAGGCCCACCGCCGTGATTCCAGAATAATAAAACATATCTGTCTGCGCTGTAATACTTTTTACAAAAACTGATAAATTCCGATAGTGTGTCCTTGGAAGTGGAATCCAGCTGCCCCAGATTGTCACGTATAAGAACCAGCTGACCATTTTCTATCTTGTAGGTCTGTGCCGTATCAGCGCTGATTCCATAATCCTGCCAATTCCTGGTTCCCATAGTCTGGATTATTACGTTTACATTTTTACCAATACCGGATTCAAGCATCTCGGAGATATCAGCTGTTGCTTCTCCGCTCTCTGATTCAAGATCAGAACCATTCATATATACCATGACAGTGGCAGATTTCGCACCTGTCCCCACATCAACTGCAATTACCTCTTCCAATGACTGACTTTGATAATTATCCTGAGAGACTGTATTTGTCTCGACTTGCGGGACAGTTTCTATTTCTTCTTCGCCTCCGGAGAGTTCATCATCCTCCGGCATCAGCATCAAAATTATAAAAAGGACTCCCAATATAGCCAGGATCAATACAGCAATTTTCTTTAACTTTTTCAAACCTTACTCCTCGTTTTCCTTACACTTATTCAATTCTATATTATGCCAGATACACCTTGTCATCAAGCCATGCCTGAAGACTCGGAATGCTTAGCATCCATCAATGTCGTGGCATTCGCCATATGCTTGCAAAAAAAGACATCCCAGTCTGAATGCAAGCATTCATCTGGAATGTCTTTTTTACAAGCGCATGGCTCATTGCTACGCACTTTATTTTCCACTGTTAAACAGCTTTTCAAGCTCCTCCTGATGTTCTTCAAGAACCTTTAATACCCATTTGCTCCAATGTCTTGCGTCAGTCTCGGAATCACCAAACACATAGTCTTCCTGACCATAATCGATTACGTCAAATCCCGGAGTAGACTTGCTGGCACAAGCTGTTCTGTAGCTGACCGCATCTGCCACTGTGAATGTCACAGCAGATGTATCATCATAATTTACCCAGCTGCTTATATCCGTTCCGGTTGCCTCTGTAGCATCTCCATTTTCAGTCTGCGGCTCAGCTGCAGCCTTTGTAATCTTAACTGCACCGTCTACATACTCGCCGTACATAGTATCTACAGTAAGTGAAAGAGAATTGCCAAGAATCTCTGACGGTACATGTCCGCCATCCCACTGCCATTCGATATCTGCATCAACTCCTGAAGAAAGGAATTTAATCTGAAGGTTAAGGGAATTGAACATTGAAATATCGCCTTCTGATGCTCCGCAGACCATCCTTATCCATGTAGGATCTGTTCCGTCTTCATCTCCTATATAGTTGAGCGGATTGTAAAGATCCACAATCACATTTCCATATTTATCGCCTTCGTATACTTCTGCAACATCACTCTGGTAAGCTGCAAGCATTTCTTCATATGTTGAGTAATTTGATGAATCTGTTTTGCTTCCTGCTGACTGGGTTGTACCTGCATCAGGAGTTCCTACATCCATGGTGTCTCCTGCTGAGTTTGCAGCAACATCAGCGTTTGCAAAGCTTCTGTCATCTCCTTCAGTTTTTTCTGAAGTCTCGTTATTTTCAGCCATATCAAGAGGTGTTCCGGTCATGTCTCCGCCGGGACCACCTGCCATGTCACCATCTGATCCTTCTGCTTTATCTCCGCCGGGACCGCCTGCCATTCTGTCATGGCCTCCGGGCATTCCACCGCCAGGACCACCCATTTCTCCTGATGATGAACTGCTCTTAGCATATCTGCCTTCTATAAAAGCAGTCGCCTTGTCTTCAGCTGTCATAGCTGCTACTTCTTCGTCAGAAAGTGCATTGCCATCTTCACCGAACCAGGTCCATCCATCTGCATAATCCAAGTTATCAAGGTACCACTGCAAATTTGAAACAAATTCTGCAAGATAGAAGTCAACATATGTTCCACCATAGCCATTGGTGTCAGCATACTTTGTTTCATCATATTCAATAGAAAGCTCTATAGTATCTTCTGTATCTCCATCACCATTAATATCAAGCTCCACATCAGCCTCATTAACTGAAAGATTCTGCTCATTAATGTAAGTCATGTACTCTTCTGAAAGGTACTTTGCCATCTGCTGTTGGAATGAGGTATTAAAATCATAATCAGAATCCATGTAGTACTCAAATGCCATGGCTATATCCGCTTCATACAAAGAGGTGATAGGGGAATAGGCAACAGCTCCCCATGCTCCATCAGAAAGATCATAGGTCACTCCATCAATGGTAACTGTTGTGTCATAAGTGCCATCTTCATTGACGTAAACACCAACAGCCCCGACCGCTATCTGATAATCATAAAAATCAGAACTGTTTGATGTTGCTGCAAACATGGTTGCATGCGCTCCACCACCACTTCCACCGGTAGAAACCCAGTACTCTGTACTTCCCGGAAGATTTCCAAGCAGAATATTATATCTTACGAATCTCGACGCTGCTTTCTGATCCACAAGGCAAGACGGCGCATCTCCTGTATAGTACTCATTTCCACTCTCATCTGTAGCAGTATCATTTTTGCCTCTGTTTCCGCAGGAAACATTGATATAGCCCTCAGATGCATAAGATGTTGAGGCCTTGGTGTTAGAAGAAGAGCTGTAACCTGCAGCGCCGGTATTCAGAATTACAGGCGCGGTGGAAGTTGTATATATCTGTCCGTTTGAGCTTGTTACTTCTGCTTCGTAATCAATCACCAGCTGTCCATGAACATCTTCTGTATAGCTTGCGGCAGTGATATCTTCTACTCCATCACCATCCGTATCAATTCCCTTTATATACGCTCCCGGGACACAAACAGAAACGCCTTCTTCATCTTCAATTTCCGCATTAGCAACTGCTGTCACAATGCTCATTACCCAGGCATCCGCATCTTTGTCATAGGACCAGGTAACTTCCTCGTTATTTGCAAGGTTAAGCGCTTCCTCTATGGATGCCCTCTCCTCAGCAGAAGTTGCTTCCAAAGATGATGTTGCTGCACTCTTTGAATCAGTATCTTCTACCTGAGTAGCTGCCTTGGTCTCATTCACAGACTCTGCTGATACCTCAGAAGCTGCTTCCTGAGTTGTTGCACTCTCTGAAGCAGTATCGCCGCATCCGATAAGCGATGCCGTCAGAGAAGCAGTTGTTAATAATGCAAGTATCTTCTTTATTTTCATTTATATATGCCTCCGATCAATCTGGTTTAGTTATCTGACAGGCATATGATATAAAATGAAACTTGAAGAAAGCTTGAAGACTTTTTAAAGAATTTATAACCTGGTTATTTTAGAACAGGAATCCTGACTGCAAATGTAGTGATTCCTTCAGCGCATTCCACACTGATTTCGCCGTCATGAGCTGTTGCAACCGCCTTTGCTATTGCAAGCCCCAGACCATAATGGCCATTAAGCTCCCGGGATGAATCTGTTCTGTAAAAGCGTTCAAATATCCGTTTTCTTTCCTCTGCAGGAATCTCTTTTCCCGGATTAGATACCTTAAGCACGGCACATTTATCCTCTGCATTGAGAGTGACTAAAATCTTACCGGCACTTTCATTGGCATTTTGTGTTTTTTCAGCATGTGAAACAGCATTGTCCAAAAGTGTAGCTACCAACTGTCCCAACTGGTTTGGATCCCCTTCTACATGGATATCTTGCTCAATTTCACTCTCCAGAAGCAGGCCTCTCTCAAATGCAACCGAGTCAAAAGGCAATATCCCGCCTGTAACAATTCTGGAAAGATCAACATCTGTATGTACTGCTTCCATGTTCTCTGTCCTTGAAAGATCCAGAAGTCCTGTCACGAGCTCTTTCATGCGTCTGTTCTCATAAAGAATATTGTCAAGCCACCTGTTGTTCCCAATCTCGCGCTGCAAAATCTCGGCATTGGCACTGACTGTTGATATGGGAGTTTTCAGCTCATGTCCTGCATCTGAGATAAACTGTTTCTGTTTCTGATATGTATCTTCGACAGGTTTCATTATCTCCTTAGACGCCTTCAAGGAAACAAAGAACAGTATTATCAGGGCAACAGCGCCAAATACAACTGTATTCATTATGAGCGTTTTCATACTGCCATCTATCAGGGTATTATCCATCATTGCCACATAGCTTCTCCCTGATGATTCATCTGAAGCGATGCGATATATCATCCTACCGCTTATTCCGCGTCTTTTCCCACCTGTCATTAGCTGCGCTGCAAGATTTTTGAGTGCTTCATCGCTCATTACGGGCTTAACATCATTCATTATTCCAACAGCACTTCCATCAGAAGAAAACTCCACAAGATACATAACCGCAGCCTCTGTGGCAATTCTATCTTCAGGAGTTCCCATGGCATCTTTCGGCGCTTCTTTTGGGCCATTTCCCTTGATGTAGTCATCAAGAAAGACTTCAAGGATCCTTTGATTATTCCTGTATACTGCGCTGTAAGTAGTAAGTGAAATAGTCAGCAGGGTTCCTAAAAGGATCAGTGTAAGGAGCCCCATTATCGTAGCTGTGATCTTATTTTGTGAAGCTTTAAAAAGTCTGTTTCCAAGCTTTTTTGCCATTCCTACTCCTTCTTTCGCAGTTCATATCCAAGACCGCGCACCGCCTTTATCTCCATCATTGAAGCCAGGAATTGAAGCTTTTTTCTGGTAAAAGAGATATAGACCTCCACATTGTTATACTCAGCTTCATTGTCAAATCCCCATATCTTAACAGCAAGCTGCTCCTTTCCGATAATAGTTTCTTCATTTGCAAGGAAGATCTCCAAGATATGCAGCTCTTTTTCTGACAAACGTACATCCATGCCATTTTCAGTATTTATAAGCATTGACCTGTTTCTATCCAGTTTAAGGTCTCCCGATATGAGATTTCCGGTATCATCTGTCTTCTGCATGTTATTCCTGCGAAGCAAGGCTCTTACCCTTGCCAGGAGCTCTTTTGTCTCAAAGGGCTTTGTAAGGTAATCATCTGCTCCGCTATCCAGGCCACTCACCTTATCATCAGTATCTGCTCTCGCAGTGAGCATTAAGATCGGAGTCTGTATGCCTTCTTTTCTCGCAGTTCTGGCTATGTCAAATCCATTTATTCCAGGGAGCATAACATCAAGAATAAACAGATCATATATGCCGCTTCTTGCAGCATCAAGTCCGCTTATTCCATCTGAAAATGCATCTGCATCATATTTTTCCTGCCTGAGGATTTCGCATAATGCCTCGGACATTCTCTTTTCATCTTCAACAAGCAATATTTTCATGGAATACCCCACAGATATGTTATTTCTATTGTACCAAAGTATCCTTGAAGAAATATTGAAATTCTAAAAAAAAGCATGACTAATAATCAGCCATTGCTCCTTTTACCATTAATCCTCCTACTTTCGTACCGAGCCTTTGAAATCTGCAATAGCAGATTGATTATCTCTTTGAGAACTATTAATGAAGTGAAAGTTCCGTATTTTAGTCATTTCTACCATATGACTACTTTGTGACTATTAAAAGTCATAAAATGGCTTTTTTAAAAAATGCACAAAAAGAAACCCCAGATAAAATCTGGGGTTCCGAAAAAATCAATTTTATATAATTATCTCTTTGAGAACTGAGGAGCTCTACGAGCCTTCTTGAGACCGTATTTCTTTCTCTCCTTCATACGAGGATCTCTTGTAAGGAATCCAGCCTTCTTAAGAACAGGTCTGTACTCATCTGAATCAGCCTGAAGAAGTGCTCTTGAAATGCCGTGTCTGATTGCACCGGCCTGGCCAGTTGTTCCGCCGCCCTTAACAGTTACTACAACGTCGAACTTGTCTGATGTCTCTGTAGCAACGAGAGGCTGACGAACGATAACCTTAAGAGTCTCAAGACCAAAGTACTCATCGATAGGTCTCTTGTTGATTGTTATATTTCCATTTCCGGATACAAGGTATACTCTAGCGATTGACTTTTTTCTTCTACCTGTTCCGTAGTAATTAGCTGACTTTGCCATTTTAGATTCTCCTTTCGACTACCCGATTAAAATGTTAATACTTCAGGCTTCTGAGCTGCATGTGGGTGCTCAGCTCCTGCATATACGTGGAGCTTGCCGTACATATCTCTTCCAAGAGATCCCTTAGGAAGCATTCCCTTAACAGCGTGCTCAACAACTCTCTCAGGGTGTGTCTCAAGCATCTGACGAAGTGAGAACTCCTTGTGATGTCCAACATAGTCTGTGTGGTGCCAGTACATCTTCTGATCAAGCTTCTTACCTGAAACTTTGATCTTGTCAGCGTTGATTACGATTACGAAATCACCTGTGTCGATGTTTGGTGTGTAAATAGGCTTGTTCTTACCTCTAAGTACGTTTGCAACGTTAGAAGCAAGACGTCCAAGTGTCATATCAGTAGCATCAACTACATACCACTTTCTCTCTACTGTAGTTGCACTAGGCATAAATGTTTTCATTGTGTTTCCTCCATTACCAGATTAGAACAATTACTTAAAATTTGTTACTCCTCTGCGCAACCCTTCACCTGATTGTGCAGTATATGAACATATTGAGGCTTACCGGGACATCAATATGCCACTTAGCTTAAATGAGGACATAGTTATACTACGTCACACAGTAATCAATTATATGACTATCTGCCAACATTTGTCAACAATTATTTGCATTTTACAAAGGCCCGGGAATTCCATCCAGGAACTTGTATTCCATCAGGAAAAGACCTTGTGGAGGAGCTGTCGGTCCTGCAGCCGATCTGTCTTTTGCATCAAGCATTCCTGTTATATCCGAAGGCTTGCCCTTGCCCCTTCCTATCTGGAGCAGCGTCCCTGCGATGATCCTCACCATATTGTAGAGAAATCCGTTACCTGTCACGGAAATAATGACTTCATCGCCCTCGCGCCTCACACTGACATCCTTGATGGTACGCACATGAGTCAGCGCCTGGGACTGAACATTGCAAAAGCTCGTGAAATCGTGCTCTCCAACCAGATAGTTTCCCGCTTCCTGCATCACATCCACATCCAGAGGCATACTGAAATGATAGGTGTAATGTCTTTTCACAGGAATCTCAAACTGAGTGTTGAGAACGCGGTATTCGTAAGTCTTCTCTGTATCGCAGTGCCTCGGGTGAAAGTCCGCAGCAACATCCTGCGACTTCACCACTCTTATGTCGTCCGGCAATATATGATTCAGGGCAAAAGAGAATTTCTCTCCCGGAATGGAACTGGCAGTATCGAAAACTGCTATGTTCCCATAGGCATGAACCCCGGCATCGGTCCTGCTGGCACCGATAACCTGTACCTCTTCTCCCGTAAGCCCGTGAATTGCGCGATTTAACATCTCTTCAATTGTATTGTGAGTGCTCGTCTGAAATGCCCATCCGTTGTAGGCCGTTCCGTCATAGGACACCACCAGCATCACACGTCTTTTTTCACTCATCAGCTCTTTTACCAAAATCATCTAAAAAGGATCCTGCCAAATACAATGCAGCAGACCACATATCCGAAAATCACAGCAAGTCCGACTATATCAATCCTCTTGTAAACAAGCGGTTTCATCTTGGTCCTGCCCTCTCCGCCTCGATAGCATCTTGCTTCCATGGCCATTGCAAGATCGTTGGCTCTTCTGAATGCGGATATAAACAGCGGTACAAGCAGCGGAACAAGACTCTTGGCTCTGTTCATGATGGATCCGCTCTCAAAATCCGCACCTCTTGCCATCTGAGCCTTCATGATCTTGTCCGTCTCCTCCATGAGGATAGGGATAAATCTGAGGGCAATCGACATCATCATTGAAATCTCATGTACCGGAACCCTTAGTTTCTTGAGAGGTTTGAGAAGATCCTCAAGACCGTCCGTAAGGTTATTGGGAGTCGTCGTAAGAGTCATCAGAGATGATCCGGTAATAAGGAACACGAGCCTTATTCCCATCATGATCGCAAGCTTCAGACCTTCCTTGGTGATCTGCAGCTTCCAGAAACTCACCAGAGGCTCTCCCGGCGTCAAAAACAGATTGAAGACCATTGTTATCATGAGCAGGAAAAAGATTGCTTTCATGCCCCTGAAAATGAATTTTGGAGGCACATTTGAAAGCTTTATGCATATAACAAGGAAAAGTCCCGCAATGACATATCCTATGAAATTCTTGACCAGAAACAGGGAAATAATAAAGGAGAAGGTTCCCACAATCTTGACTCTCGGGTCAAGGGCGTGGATCACCGATTCAGTCCTGTAATATTGTCCCAGTGTAATATCTCTAAGCATTATTTACCCAGCGCCTTTAAAATCTCTTTTTTTGCCTCTTCCAAGGTTGTTATATCAGTACTCACATCAAAACCGGCAGCCTTAAGCTCCTGCATGCAGTATGTCACCTGAGGCGCAGCAAGTCCTATCTCCTCAAGTTCCTTATAATGGGAAAAGACCTCTCGGGGCTCCGCATCAAAGGCTACCCTGCCCTTGTTCATTACGATGATCCTCTCAACGTAATCCGCAACGTCCTCCATGCTGTGGCTCACCAGGATAATGGTGATGCCCATGGTCTTGTGAAGATCGGATATGAGATTCAGTATATCCTCGCGTCCCTTGGGATCAAGCCCTGCTGTAGGCTCATCCAGGATGAGTATCTCAGGTTTCATGGCTAGAACACCCGCGATAGCCACTCTTCTCTTCTGACCGCCGGAAAGATCAAACGGGGACTGATAAAAGTAATCATCATCAAAGCCAACCTGCTTCAAAGCCTCGTAAGCCCTCAGCTCCACTTCCTTCTGTGAAAGTCCCAGGTTCTTGGGGCCAAAGCACACATCCTTAAAACAGTCTGACTCAAACAGCTGATGCTCAGGATATTGGAAAACAAGGCCAACCTTGGCTCTCAGCTTCTTTTTGTCATAATCCTTCTCATTGATGTCCTCGTTGTTAAAGAATACCTGACCGCTTGATGGCTTGACCAGTCCGTTCATGTGCTGGATCAGCGTCGACTTACCTGACCCCGTATGCCCGATAAGCCCAATGAACTGGCCATCAGGGATCTTCAGTGACACATCAACAAGAGCTGCGCTGGCCATGGCAGTGTCTTCATCATATATGTAATTTACGTGATTTAAAATTATCGACATGCCTTAAGGGCCTCCACAAGCTCTTTTCTCGTAAGGATTGGATTGGGGAGCGGAACACCGCTCTTTCTGAGTTCATGTGCAAGAAGCGTCACCTGCGGAACGCCGAGCTTGAGTGCCTTGAGCTTGTCCACCTGCGCAAAGATCTCCCTTGGAGTTCCTTCCATGACAACCTTGCCCTTGTCCATGACAAAGACCTTGTCCGCATCTACAACTTCTTCCATATAGTGAGTTATAAGAATAACCGTGATTCCTTCAACCTGATTAAGGCCTCTGGCAGCTCTTATTACTTCCTTTCTTCCGTTAGGATCCAGCATAGCCGTAGGCTCATCCATGATAATGCACTTGGGGTGCATAGCGATGACGCCGGCGATGGATACTCTCTGCTTCTGGCCACCTGATAAGTGGTTTGGAGATGACTTTCTGAACTTGTCCATACGGACAGCCTTTAAGCTCTCATCCACTCTCTCCCAGATTTCTTCAGTGGGAACACCCATATTCTCAGGTCCAAAACCGACATCCTCTTCTACGATCTGTCCGATTATTTGATTGTCAGGGTTCTGGAAGATCATTCCCGCTTCCTGTCTGACATCCCAGAGATGTTCGTCATCTTCTGTCAGCATCCCGTCAACATAGACCTCACCCTCTGTAGGGTAAAGAAGCGCATTAAAATGCTTGGCAAGGGTGGACTTACCTGAACCGTTATGGCCCAAAATGGCAATAAACTGCCCGGGTTCAACAGACAGATTCACATCGTCTATAGCCCTTGTTATGCCCTCGACATTGCCCTCTTCGTCGCGCCTTATATATTCAAATACCAGTTTGTCTGTAAGGATCATTTTCTTCATAACAGTGCTAATTTTACTAGATTTCAAGGGATAATACAACTTTAAGAAGATTCACATGGTATAATTTTTATATGGTGATGATCACTAATAACTCGGAAAGGAGCATTATCTCCATGAAAAAGATCAGAAACATTACAGCCTTTTACAATTCAAGCAGTATCACATTCATGTCCGACGTAATGACCTTTATCAGCAAAAGTCTTAAAGACATGTCAGTGGATAAAAAGCTGATCCAAAAAGCTGAACTGATCTCCGAGGAAATAATCGCCGACCTTTTAAAGCACGCCCCGGCAAACACCGATCTCAAGATCCAGGTGAAAAGATCTTTTGGCGAGGCCAGCGTAAATCTCTCCATGAAGGGTGAAGAGTTCTCACCATATTCCGATGAAGATGACCTCAACGAAGATTCCGGCATCGGAGCCATCCGTTCTGTGCTTTTGCGTTCCTTTGGAGAAAACTTCAAATACAGCAACAAAAATCACGTAAACAATGTCCGTATCGTAGCCGGCCAGTCAGAAAAGAAGATGAACAACTCGGCTATTTATGCACTTTTCCTGGGGCTGGTATTTGGATTTATTGCAAAATTTCTTTTCCCCGAGTCTGTTAATACCGCTCTCTGCTCCTACATATTAGAACCCATAAAGACAATTTTCATGAACGCCATAAGGATAATCATTGCCCCTGTGGTATTCTTCTCAATTGTATCCTGCTTCTCACAATTCACAAACCTGTCGGAAGTAGGCAAGATCGGCAGTCGTGTCATAAGCATGTATCTTCTCACAACAGTAATAGCAGTAATTCTTGGCATCAGTATCTTTTATATTGTGCAGCCGGGAGAGTTCGGTTTTGCGCTAAGTTCAGGCACATCCACTCAGACTGTAAATGTTGACACATCTGTCGACACATCGATAATGTCAACTCTCCTTAACATAGTACCCTCGAATTTCCTGACTCCCTTCCTTGAATCCGACACGCTCCAGCTGATCTTCCTGGCTATGCTGTGCGGAATCGCTGTTGGAATGGTGGGCAAATACTCTTCTATGTTAAAAGAGCTTTTTGATGCCCTGAACACACTGTTTTTGACCATAACTACTCTGATAACAAGATTTATTCCGCTCGCGGCATTTGTTTCAATATCGCTACTTGTTATCAGGCTTGGTGGAAACTCACTTCTTTCAATCTTAAGCGTTACTCTTACACATACCGGAGCAATCCTGTGTATGATGTGTATTTACGGGATTCTGATCCTTATTATCGGAAGGCTTAACCCTCTTAAGTTCTTCAAAAACGACAAAGAAGGTATCTTTACCAGCTTAACTCTTTCCTCCAGCTCGGCAGCTATGCCTACTAACATGAGAGTCTGCACGGAAAAGCTCGGTGTATCGCCTAAAGTAGCAAACTTTTCAATACCTCTGGGTGCCACGATAAATATGGACGGAGTGTGCATCTACCTGACCGTGATCGGCCTGTTCCTTGCGAAAGCCTACGGTATCACTGTAGATCTGCCATCCCTTATTTCTCTTACATTCACCATTATCATGCTCTCCCTGGGCGCCCCCGGTGTTCCCGGATGTGCATTTATCTGCCTCAGCGTTGTAGCGGAATCTCTCAACATTCCCATAGAAGCACTGAGCCTTATAATAGCGATCAATCCTATTCTTGACATGACCGATACAATGTCCAATACTACAGGAGACATGGCTGCAGCAGTTATCGTCGCCAAAAAAGAAGGTCTTTTGGACCTTGAAAAATATAACAGCTGAGGTATTTGTACGTAATGAGATTTAAGTATTTAAAAGAATTCGCACTTCTCGCAGGAGTTATAGCCATAGCCGCAATAGGAGCCAGGCTGCTTGCAGGAGGCGAAACTCTCTCCGATTATGCAAAAAAGAATCCTGAAGCGGCGGTAGTTTCATCTACTATAGAAGAAGTTCAGGAGCCCGAGCCCGTAAAAGAATCTGAACCGGAGCCGGAAGTCATCGAAAAGCCGCAGCCTGAGCCCGAGCTTGAAATCGTCGAAGAGCCTGAGCCTGAACCTAAACCATCACCTGAGAGGATCACTTACATGGATGGATTTTACTATGAGCCAATCTCCAATGAAATCTTCAAGCGCATCTCAGGAATATCCTATCCTGTTGACTGCACAGTACCACTCGATGAGCTAAGATATGTTGGCCTTATGTATGAGGACTTTAACGGCGAAACTCAGAAGGGTGAGCTAATATGCAATAAAGCTCTCGCCCAGGATATGGTAGAGATTTTCTACGAATTGTATTCAAACGGTTATCAACTGGAAAGTGTAAAACTGGTTGATGAATACGGAGGAGATGACACAGCATCTATGCTGGCAAATAATACCTCCTGTTTCAACTACAGAGTAGTAGAAGGAACCACAAGACTTTCTAACCATGCTTACGGACGAGCAATAGACATAAACCCTTTCTACAACCCTTATATCACCTATAACAAGGACGGTACAACAAATGTATCACCTGCAGGGAGCGAGGCCTACGCCGACAGGTCAGCTTCTTTCCCTTACAAGATTGATGAAAACGATCTGGCTTATAAGCTCTTTAAGGAGCATGGCTTTAAATGGGGCGGAAATTGGAATAATTCTAAGGATTACCAACACTTTGAGCGTAAATGAGCCATGCGAAGGCAAAAATTAAAAGCTGTAAAGCGAGTTTACTCACTTTACAGCTTTTATATTTTTGTCTACATACGGCGAAAACCGTACAACGAGGAATTTCATCTTTTCGAAATTCCGAGTTGAGCATGGCGGATTATACGAGCTCAAGAACAACCATCATTGCTGCGTCGCCTTTTCTCTGGCCGATCTTAACGATTCTTGTATAACCACCCTTACGTCCAGCGTACTTAGGGCCATACTCATCGAAAAGCTTAGCTACGAGATCAATTTCCTTAGTGTTCTTCTTTCTTCCTGCCTTCTCAGTAGGAACCTCAGTTACAGGATAAAGAGTCTTAAGGAGCTGACGTCTAGCGTGCATACGTGAAGGCATATCCTTCTTGATTTCCTTCTTAACAGTTGTATACTTAGTAACCTTCTTGCCATCTACAACTTCTTTTACTCTCTTGCCATCTTTGTCCTTCTCAGGAACCTTAGCTTCAACAGTAACTGTCTCGAAGTTGTCCTTCTCCTTAGCTGCAAGAGTGATCATAGGCTCTACGATCTTCTTGATTTCCTTAGCTCTTGCCTCTGTGGTAATGATCTTACCATTGTAAAGAAGTGCTGTTACCTGGTTACGAAGAAGTGCTCTTCTGGGTTTTGTTGCTTTTCCAAGCTTTCTGTACATTGCCATTTTAAATTACTTCCTTTCTCATCTGCAGGGTTCCCCCTGCTGTGGTACATCAAAGGATGCTCATCGGTCTTACTCCTTAGATGCTGTTAATGATCCATTATGAGAATCCACCTCAGTACGCATCGGATTTACCTTCCGCGGATATCTTCTACATGAAAAAGTGATATACGGATTGCTTCACTGCGTTTCCGCAATCCTACAGGCATTCGGAATCCGCACTATCGTGCTACTTCCTCAGCCTGTTAACATCCCAAGGTCGTACAGTCATTTGTGCAAGCACATGACAGTACGACTTTGGTCTGCAATATCACCCTCATTCGCCGTCCTGTCTGAGTGAAAGTCCGAGCTCATCAAGCTTAGCAAGAACCTCCTCAAGTGACTTACGTCCAAGATTACGAACCTTCATCATATCGTCAGAAGTCTTGTTTGCAAGCTCCTGAACGGTATTGATACCAGCTCTCTTAAGGCAGTTGAATGAACGAACTGAAAGCTCAAGTTCATCAATTGACATTTCGAGAACCTTGCCCTTCTCATCATCTTCCTTCTCTACCATAACCTCAGCGGTCTTAGCATTCTCGGAAAGATCAATGAACAGGCTCAAGTGCTCACTGAGAACCTTAGCTGCAAGGCTTACAGCCTCGTCAGGACCAAGTGTTCCATCCGTGTGAACATCAAGTGTAAGCTTATCAAAGTCAGTAACCTGACCTACACGAGTGTTCTCTACAGTTACATTTACTCTCTCAACAGGAGTGTAGATAGAATCGATAGCGATCACACCGATAGGAAGATCACCTGTCTTATTCTTGTCAGAGCTTACATATCCTCTTCCCTTTGTGATGGTGAGCTCCATGTAGAGCTTAGCATCCTTGCCGGAAAGTGTGGCGATAACCTGATCAGGATTCATGATCTCGATATCCTGGTCAACCTGAATATCAGAAGCCTTTACTACGCCCTCGCCATTGAACTCAATATATGCAGTTTTTGGCTCGTTTGTATCAGAACTGTTCTTGATTGAAAGGTTCTTGATGTTCATGATGATCTCAGTTACATCTTCCTTAACTCCGGGAATAGAACTGAACTCATGTAATACGCCTTCGATTTTGACCTGACTTACTGCTGCTCCTGGTAATGAAGAGAGCATAATCCTACGAAGGGAATTGCCCAGTGTAATACCGTAACCTCTCTCAAGAGGCTCAACTACGAATTTACCATACTTCTTATCATCTGAGATTTCAGCAACTTCAATATTTGGTCTTTCAAAATCAAACACTGATATACCCTCCTTATGTGGTTTGTTAACATTTTATAATAATAATGAATTGCAATGCAATTATTATTTAGAGTACAACTCGACGATAAGCATCTCGTCTACAGGAACGTCGATAGCTTCTCTTGAAGGAAGCTCCTTGATTGTACCCTGGAGGTTTTCCTTGTTAACATCGATCCACTCAGGAACAAGTCTACCTGCAGTGATCTCTGAGATATCCTTGAATCTCTGGATGTTCTTTGCAGCCTCTTTTACTTCAATAACATCACCGGCTTTGATGAGGTATGAAGGAATGTTGATAATCTTGCCATTTACAGTGATGAACTTGTGAAGAACAACCTGTCTTGCTTCTCTTCTTGTTCTTGCAAATCCCATTCTGAAAACTACGTTATCAAGTCTTGTCTCAAGAATTGTCATAAGGTTTGAACCTGTCTGACCCTTCATTCTATCAGCCCTGTCATAGTAGTTTCTGAAAGGCTTCTCAAGTACTCCGTAAATGAACTTAGCCTTCTGCTTCTCACGAAGCTGAAGTCCGTACTCACTCATCTTCTTACCAGCTCTAGCTGATGTTCTCTTTGACTTCTTGTCATATCCAAGGAATGTTGGATCAAGATCAAGAGATCTGCATCTCTTTAAAACGGGAACTCTGTTTACTGCCATTTTAGGCTCCTTTCTTTTTCTCAGATACTGTCTGTATCTGATGTTGTTTACAATGCTTTAAATCTTAATTCGCACCTTCGTCCAACGAGTTAATTGTCAAAAATAATAATCTATATTTGCACATGTAACCCGCAAACATTGGGTTTAGCTTAAACCCTACGACGCTTAGGTGGTCTGCATCCGTTATGTGGTACAGGTGTTACGTCTGTGATAGATGTAACTGTAAGGCCGCTTGCAGCAAGAGCTCTGATTGCAGCTTCTCTTCCTGATCCTGGTCCCTTAACGAATACATCAACAGTCTTAAGGCCGTGAATAAGAGCAGCCTTTGTTGCTGTTTCTGCAGCTACCTGTGCAGCATAAGGAGTAGATTTCCTTGAACCCTTAAATCCCAGACCGCCGGCACTTGCCCAGCTAAGAGCGTTTCCTGCAGCATCTGTCAATGTAACGATTGTGTTATTGAAAGATGACTGAATGTGTGCCTGTCCGTGTTCAACGTTTTTCTTGACACGTTTCTTAGCAGCTGACTTCTTTGCTGCTGATGATTTCTGATTTGCCATTTTAAACTAACCTACTTTCTTCCTATAAATCTTTGTTTTTTGTTACTGTTCTGAACTCGCCATGCCCGGGCTCATTTTCCAAAAGCTACTGAAGATTATTTCTTCTTGTTAGCGATTGTTCTCTTTGGTCCTTTTCTTGTTCTTGCATTTGTCTTGGTTCTCTGACCACGGCAAGGAAGTCCTCTTCTGTGACGTACGCCTCTGTAACATCCGATCTCTGTGAGTCTCTTGATGTTCATGGCAACTTCTCTTCTAAGGTCACCTTCTACTTCGTAGTCGTTACCGATGATCTCGGCAATTCTCTTTACTTCTTCGTCTGTAAGATCACGAACACGTGTGTCCGGATTTACTTTTGCTGCTTCAAGAATCTTGTTTGAGCTTGTTCTACCGATACCGTAGATGTATGTCAAACCGATCTCTACTCGCTTATCTCTAGGTAAATCAACACCTGCAATACGAGCCATTTAAAAATCCTCCATAAAAATAAATAATAATGATAAAAAATAGTTACTTGTTTGATTGGGGCCATATAAGGTTACGCCCAATCGGACAGAAACGGGTCCGATCTTTCCAATACGCTATAGATCAGCATGTTCTATATTGGTATCAAAAAGTAATCCGAAAACGGCTCGAATTAACCCTGTCTCTGTTTGTGCTTAGGGTTGTCACAGATAACTCTGATAACGCCCTTTCTCTTGATAACCTTGCACTTTTCGCACATAGGCTTAACAGAAGACCTAACTTTCATTGTTACTCCTTTCTTACGCATGGATAAAATGCCTTGAAAAGGGCATAATATGCCCTTCTCACAAAAAGACCGACTTATAATATAACATAACTGAAATCAATACGCAACAGATTTTTTACAAAAAATCGATTATTTTTCGATTTACTCTTCTTCTATATTGTTGAAACTAACGCCTCTGTTGATATCGCCCTTATAATTCTCTCCGAAATTGTAATCATTTCCGGGAAGAATTGCATTTAAGATAATTCCGAGCAGTGCTGCAATTGCCAGTGAAGTAAGTGTTATTGAAGTGCTTCCGACTGTAAATGTAATTCCGTCTGTAAATCCGAGTCCGGATACAAGAATAACAGCAGCAACTATAAGGTTTCTTGACTTTGTAAAGTCAACCTTGTTCTCAACCACATTCCTTACACCGATTGCAGAAATCATTCCGTATAACACGAAGCTTATTCCGCCGATGATAGCTGTAGGCATTGTGCCTATTACATCAGCAATCTTAGGAATGAAGCTGACAATTATTGCATAAACAGCTGCAATTCGTACTACCTTAGGATCGTATACTTTGGAGAGCTCAAGGACTCCTGTATTCTCACCATATGTTGTATTTGCAGGACCGCCGAACAATCCAGCAAGAGCAGTTGCAAGTCCGTCACCGAGAAGTGTCCTGTTAAGACCCGGATCTTCAATGAAGTTATTTGAAGTTGTTGCGGAAATAGCTGAGATATCTCCGACATGCTCCATCATGGTTGCAATTGCAATAGGAGCCATTACAAGAATTGCTGTTACATCGAATTTGGCAATTACGAATTTTGGAACTCCGACCCATGCAGCCGTAGCTATAGGTGCATAATCAATAATCGCAGAGCCGTCAGCATTTGTCATACCAAGAGCCTGGAATATTACTGCAACTACATAAGAAATAACAACGCCCATAAGGATAGGAATAATCTTCCACATTCCTTTGCCCCATATATTAAAGATGATCACAACCAAAAATGCTATGATAGCCAGGATCCAGTTGGCAGATGCATTAGAAATAGCAGAAGGTGCGAGCGAAAGTCCGATACAGATGATGATCGGTCCTGTTACAACAGGAGGAAGGAAACGCATAACCTTTTTAACCCCTACCAGCTTAAATATAAGCGCAAGTACAAGATAAAGAAGTCCTGCAACCACAATACCTCCACATGCATATGGAAGCTTCTCCCCATAAGTCATGTTAGCGTATTTTCCGGTATTAAGATTTGCTACTGTGGCAAAGCCGCCGAGAAATGCGAATGATGATCCCAGAAAAGCCGGAACCCTGAATTTAGAACAAAGATGAAACAGAAGTGTACCAAGTCCTGCAAAGAATAGTGTGACCTGAACCGATAGTCCCTCGCCGTTAAAGTAACCGTTGACCAAAATTGGAACCAGAATTGTGGCGCCGAACATAGCAAACATGTGCTGTAGTCCAAGTACCGCCATTTTAGGTTTCCCCAGTGTTGTGGCATCATAAATAGCCTGTCTTTTTTCTCCCATACTCTCCTCCAATCTGAAATTGTGTAGACCCTTCAACTCATCAGTATAGCACAAAAAACCGGGGTGTTAATCACCCCGGTAAAATTATTTGCATTCTTCCAAAACATATTTTGCTTTACCGCCATACTTAGCCTTATACAGTGCTGCATCAGCTGCTTTGTACAGCTCATCGAATGAATGCCCCTGCGTATCTTCGACTATTCCTATGCTGCAGGTAAAACCTTTTGCATCATCTATTTCTGTGGTTCTGAATTCATGAATTATGCTTCGACAGCGTCTGTCCACAAAGCCATCCGGCATCTCACCAAGAACAAGGACCATAAACTCATCACCGCCCACTCTTCCTATTACATCATCCGGATGAAAATACCCTTTAAGTATCTCAGAGAAGAGTTTTAAGGTCTTGTCTCCTATTTGATGTCCATACTTGTCATTGACATTCTTGAAATCATCCAGATCAAACATGAACAACATACACCTGGCTCCCAATACACGTCTGCCAAGATAGTTCCTGCTCTCTTCTTCAAATGATACCTTGTTTAAAAGACCTGTAAGAAGATCTGTCTGACTCTTTTTAACCAGCTGTACACTATCTTCATGCCGTGAGAGTGAACTATGTATGATCGCAGAGAAACAAAACATCGAGGCGAGGACCGATAGCGCAGTTACAGTAATATCATTGATAAAAAGTGAATCACTCTTAAAATGTGAATCCATTACTATAAACGCAATCCCCATGACCACTTTATACAGACACATCACCCAGAAATAATCCATATAAAGAGCTGATAAAAGAACTATCGCCACAGGGAAAAATACTGCTCTGGACTCCTGATAAATATATATATCCGCATAGGAAAAAGCAACAATTACTAGTGTATAGACGAAAAGAGCATAAACTCTTACCAATCCGAAGCTAAGCTCTTTTCCGGTAACAAATCTATTAATAAAAAACAGAATTACAAGTACACCTATTGCAGGTAAAAATCCGACATAATGCGGAATCCCATTTCCGAGAGCCAACGCGAAAGTAGTGAATATAACACTTAAAGCAATAAAAAAAGTCAGCATGCCGCCTACAGTATAGGCGTTTTCACCTGCTAACCTTTTCTTGTTCATATCTATATAGTAATTATTATCATCATAACTTTGATATAACTTTTCAAGCATAGCGCCCTCTCATGTGAGATTCAGCAAATACGATTATCAGTTATGAATATATTTTACCACAAATTATCGATATGTTATTATTTATCTCTCCAAATGATCCTGCCCTTTGTAAGATCATAAGGTGAAAGCTCAAGTGTTACCTTATCACCCGGGAGAATTCTGATGAAGTTCTGTCTGAGTTTGCCACTGATATGAGCAAGAACAACATGGCCGTTCTCAAGCTCAACCTGAAACATTGTGTTGGGCAACTTCTCAATAACCTTACCTTCAATTTCAATTACATCAGCCTTTGACATCTTTTTCCTCCTTAAATCCTTACTGTCAAATGATAGTCAGTATCTCTGGTTCACCATCCGTGATGGCTATTGTATTTTCATAATGGGCAGACAGCTTACCGTCAACGGTAACTACTGTCCATTCGTCATCCAACCAGCCTACATATCTCTCTCCGAGAGTGATCATGGGCTCAACGCATATGGTCATGCCTTTTTTGAGCTTAGGCCCCGGCAGGAACTTCCTGTAGTTTGGCACTATCGGGTCTTCATGAAGACTCTTGCCTATTCCATGTCCCGTAAGCTCTCTGACAACGCCATATCCATGACTTGTCACATAATCATCAACTGCCCTTGATATCTCATGCAGTCTGTGTCCGGCTTTGGCCTTTTTGATGCCCTCAAAAAAGCTGTCCCTGGCCACATCAATAAGATCCTGTGCTTCGTCACTGATCTTGCCGACGCCCCATGTTCTTGCTGCGTCAGAATGAAAGCCTTTATATATAAGTCCTGTGTCAAAGGTGACAATGTCACCTTCAACAAGGATCCTATCTTTACTTGGTATTCCGTGAACGACTTCATCATTCACAGATATGCAAACAGAGGCAGGAAATCCCTCATAGTTCTTGCAGTTTGGTATTCCACCAAGTGCACGGATAGCCTTCTCGCCGATCTCATCAAGCTCAAAGGTAGAGATTCCGGGTCTTAGAGCAGCATGCAGTTCATCATGAACCTTGGCTAAAAGATGCCCCGACTGTCGCATAAGTTCTATTTCTTCATCAGTTTTGATCGTAATAGCCATATTCTTATGCGTTTAAGATATTAACAATATCACTGAAAACTTCCTGCATGTCTTTTGTTCCGTCTACTGACTTCAAGATGTTCTTCTTGTTGTAGTAGTCGATAAGAGGCTGAGTCTGCTCATGATAAACTGATAATCTTTTCTGTACTGTCTCAGGCTTATCATCGTCTCTCTGAACAAGCTCACTTCCACATTTATCGCAGATTCCTTCCTGCTTTGGAGGAATGTGCTCAATATGATAGGTTGCGCCGCACTTAAGGCATGCTCTTCTTCCTGACATTCTGCGAACAATGTTCTCATCCGGAACATCTACGTTGATTGCAAAATCAACCTTGTCGCCGAGCTTTGTAAGCTCTTTATCAAGAACATCTGCCTGTGGGATGGTACGTGGGAATCCGTCAAGAACGTATCCGTTCTTGCAATCATCAGCAGCTACTCTGTCAAGAAGGATCTCAACAGTAAGCTCATCAGGCACGAGCTGTCCCTTGTCCATAAACTCCTTGGCCTTCTTGCCAAGTTCTGTACCGTTCTTAATGTTGGCTCTGAAGATATCTCCTGTAGAGATATGCGGGATGTTAAACTTCTCCGCAATCATCTTAGCCTGCGTTCCTTTTCCTGCACCAGGTGCACCTAACATAATAATTTTCATACTCATTCACCCTTCTCAAAAATTAAGATAAGAGGTTTCAAGATCTGCAAAGCGCAGACCCTGACGCCTCTTATTATTGTATCATAGCTTAATCTTCCAGGAAGCCTTTGTAATTACGAACAAGCATCTGTGATTCAATCTGCTTGATTGTCTCAAGGATAACACTTACTACGA
>CAMORK010000002.1 GCA_946623755.1 uncultured Butyrivibrio sp.
TTCATCCCGGTGCAACCATCGGTAAATACCTTATGATCGATCACGGAACCGGTATAGTTATCGGTGAAACTTCAGTCATTGGCGACAACGTCAAGATTTATCAGGGAGTCACCATCGGTGGTCTCTCAACCAAAGGTGGTCAGCAGCTCAAGGGAGTTAAGCGTCATCCCACTATCGAGAACAACGTCACCATTTATGCCGGTGCTTCAATTCTCGGTGGTGAGACTGTCATCGGCGAAGGCTCGGTTATAGGGGCTAACGCTTTCATCACCTCATCCGTTCCGGCAGGAAGCAAGATCAGCATGCAGAACCGCTGACTCATACAAATTCACAACCGGCAAAGATATTATTGACCGCAGCATGGTACTCACCCTTGCTGCGGCTTTTTCTTATGGCCTTAAGGTATTTTTCGCAGTCCTTGAAATGCACATGTAGAAATGCCCAGTGTTCCAGCATCTTGAAGATGACATTTCGGTCTTCGGGAATATACTGAGCATAGCCGTCATAAAGTGCGTTCAGATAATCTCTCAGCTCTTTTGACTTAAGCCCCTCCCCTCCCTGCAATTGCCTTACAAGAGAGGGATCGGTCAAAAGACCTCTTCCTATCATGACACTGTCATATGGCAGATCCTTTATTTTCTCAAACCTTTCAATACTGTCGATGTTTCCGTTATAGCAGACATCGGCCTTTCCGCCACTTTCCCTGTAGACTTTTACAGCTCTTTCGTACGCCGCATATCTGGGGCTTTTCCCATAATAGTCCTCCCGGACCCTGGCATGGATTATCAGCTCTTTTACCGGGTATGAAGCATAAATATTCATCAGTGCATCTGCCTCTTTGTCATCGCTAAATCCCAGCCTTGTCTTAAGAGATATACGGGGAAAAGAGTCTTTTGCCGCCTCTTCAAATATCTCATCAAGCATCTGCTTTAAATACTCCGGATCCTGCAAAAGACCTGCTCCTTTATGTCTGTTCACAACAGTCGGCGCAGGGCATCCAAGATTCAGGTTTACCTCTTCATAGCCCAGCTTTTTGATCTCCTTCGCAGCCCAGAGAAAATCCGGAGCATTTCCCGCCATCAGTTGAGGAACCACCTGATTCCCATAATCATCAAAAGCGATGTTCTTGTCGGGAAGCACGTCTTTCTTTTCCCTGTTCTTGAAATGATGGCTGTTTGTTGCAGTTAAAAAAGGCGTGAAGTATTTGTCTACTCCATCGCCCATAATCTGTCTGTGTATGTTACGGAGGGGATAAAGAGTTATCCCCTCCATTGGTGCATAGTAAAATCTCATTGCCTTACTTGTACTTCTCCTCAAATTCTTCAACCGGCATTGGCTTGTCGAAATAGTAGCCCTGGAACATCGTACAGCCCATGTCCTGCAAATATGCCAGCTGTTCCCCGGTCTCGACACCCTCGGTAACGACACTCATTCCGAGCTCGTGTGCCATGTCGATGGTATAGTTTAAAATAACCCTCGCTCTTTTCTGATTCTCGGTCTTTCTGAGAAAGCCCATATCAATCTTGAGCACATCGGCATTAATATCTTTTAACATATTAAGAGAAGAATATCCAGAGCCAAAATCATCAATCTCAACTTTAAATCCCGCTTTTTGCAGCTCAAGAATAAGTTTCGCGCACTTGTTTACATCTGATGTCACAGCAGTCTCTGTTATCTCAATATTCAAAAGTCTGGGCTCAATCTTGTATCTGGTAATAAGCTCCGTGAATTCTTTCTTTATATCCAGATAGTACAGATCTTTTGGCGAAACATTTACTGATATCGCCAGATCTGGCCTTTTGGTACCTTTCCATCTGGCAAGCTGAAGTGCCGCAAGTTCCCAGATATACCGATCAAGCTTATAAATAAGATCCGCCCTTTCAAGTACATCAATAAATACTCCGGGCTGGATCAGACCATTCTCAGGATGTAACCATCTCGCCAGAGCTTCTGCTCCAAACGGTGTCCCATCAGCATAAACCTGTGGCTGAAGATAGATTCCGAACTGCCTGTTTATGATGGCAAAGTCGAAACTCGATAAGATCTCTTTTTCCAAAAGGGCATTTACCAGCATTTCATCGCTGTACCAGGCTATCTCGCATACACCGTCCTTCTTGATCGACTTGCACGCCATATAAGCCCTGTCGCACATAAGTGTGATATCCATGCTTGGGTCTTTGATCTCATAAACGCCAATCTGCATGTGAAGCGAATACGATTTACTTGTAACCTTACTGGTTATCTCCCTGACCATCTTCTTGAAGTCCTTCTCAACGAAGTTTTCTTTCGGAATGCAAAGAGCAAAGTGGTCCCCGTTTATTCTTCCGTAGATATCGTCTTCAGTGACATGCTGTATCATAAGATCAGCAATATTGATCAGTATATCATTGCCTCTCTCAAGACCAAAGAGCTGGTTAAAGAGCTTAAAATCCCTTATATTTGAGTACAAAAGAAGATATGGTTTTCTTGCGTCCTTAAGCTTATTCTGAGCAGCCTGAGCAAAGCCTTCTCTGTTGTAGAGCCCTGTCAGATCATCATGAGTAAGCCTGTACTGCTCACCACTTCCGTTCTCAACTATATCAGAGAGGTTCTGGATCGTATACATATGACCGATAGTCTTGTTATTATCATCAAGCAGATGCCTGTAGCGAACCTTATAAAGCCTTTCTCTTTCCTGATTTTCAAAGAGCCTGGTCCAGGCTGCAGAGCTCCGTTCTATTCCAAGGCTGTTCATCCAGTCCTTAAAGGACTTATAAACACTATCAAGACTATACTCAGCATGGAGCAAACTAAAAGCGTGCCGATTGGCATAGACACACTTTTCGTTTTCATCCAGAAACAGTATGCCCAGTCCCATCTGTTGCACGCCAAAATTTAGAAGTCTTGCTATCTCACAAGGCTCCACAGTACTATCGACATAGTATGCATTTTTTCCAAAAGGGTTATTTGCATCCATACTATAATTTTACTGTTTTTTTGTTATAAAATCTATTAAATTTTAGGAAACGCTTTTACCTTCGTCTGTATCGTTTCTCCAAGGCCCACCATGCAAGCCCCAGCGCAAAAATAGCAGCGATAAACAGATGCTGGGTTTTCAACACAAAGCCGGACTGATCGTTTTTTGCTCTATCCTTGCCGTCCTGATACAGAATCAGTGTTGTACCGATATTATGAGTACTGACCGAGAGTGTATCAGCATCCTTATCAACATCTTCCTCTAAAACGCACACACCCATAACATCTGTCATTGCATAATACGCCCTCTTCTCTGCTACCAGATAGCGAGGAATCTCGTATTGAAATTCAATATCATCATAAAGCGTTTCAATGGGATTTATCTCCTCCCCGTCGATACTCTTTTCAGCCCTTACCTCAAAATAGACACCGCTCTTAAGCGGCCCTGTAAGCATCTCTGCTTTCTCTATTCCGCTTTTAAAATGTGCAAGTTCTTCCTCATCATCCGGTTCATCAGTCATCACATAATGAAAATCAAGAGAAGCCGAACTTCCCTCACTAATCTCTTCAAGCTCCCTGACGGTAAAGCTTGCTTCCACAGCCTGATAATAATCACCAAACCTGATATCAGGTGCAGCAACTTCTGTTTCGCTCTCCGTGCTGACTACCAGCGTAACGGTTCCCTCACCATATGTAACCTGAGTCGTTTCCTGCATCTACCCCTCCGGATGAATTTGTATTAATTAAATTATACAACAGAAAAAGCCCGCCAAAAAGCGAGCTTTTTCATCTGCTTCCTTTAGATTGCAAGGAACTGTTCTACCTCATGCCTTGTGGGCATTACCGAGAGAGCTCCTCTCCTGGTGGTTATGACAGAAGCTGCTGCATTTGCAAAATTCAGGCATGAAAGGAGCATATCCTCACTTATGTCCTTTAATCCGTTTCTGCATATGTAGTCTATGGCACAGGCACAGAAGGTGTCTCCTGCTCCCGTAGTCTCTATCGTGGCAGGATTTTTGTAACCGTCCTTTTTGACCACCATATCATCGTAAAATGCCATACTTCCGTCCGGCCCAAGTGTTGCAAAAACAAGCGGGATGCCAAAATCTTCCTTTATTTTGCGTGCTCCTGCTTCAATGTCACTCATTCCTGTAAAGAGCTCCACTTCATTGTCTGAGATTTTTAAGATATCGCAGTTCTCAAAGCCGAATTTCATTGCGCCAAGAGCCTTTTCCTCGGACTCCCACAGAGGTGCTCTGTAATTAGGGTCAAAAGAGATTAAGGCTTTGTTTTTCTTTGCAATGCCAATTGCCAGCTTTGTGGCCTCAGCAGCCGGTTCATCAGTCATTGACAAAGTTCCGAAATGGAACACTTTAGTATCTTCCAGAAGGTCTTTTACCCTGTCAACTTCTGCTGCTGTTAGCATCATATCAGCTCCGGGCTTTCTGTAAAAAGAAAAGTCGCGATCGCCGTTTGGAAGCTTATTAACAAAAGCAAGCGTAGTATGTACGTCACTGTCCAGAAAAAGACCTGTCGTATCAATTCCCTGCTTCTCAACACGTTCCTTTAACATTCTTCCGAAGAAGTCATCTCCGACCTTGCCGATAAAAGCTGTCTTATTTCCAAGATTGCCCAGCATGGAGAGAACATTGCAGGGTGCTCCTCCGGGATTGGCTTCAAACATCGGATTTCCCTGCTCGCTGTCTGCGTTGTTGGTAAAATCAATCAGCAGTTCTCCAAGGGCAACCACATCAAATCTGCTCATCTGTCTTTCCTCTCAAGTTCGTACATCTCCACATCCATAAGCAGCTCACCTACCGCCTTGAAGCTGATGCCTTCAGCCCTGATGTCTGTGAGCACAACCATTGACATTACCTGTTCTCCGTCATTGATGAAAAGTTCACAGCTGTACCGGTCCAGAATAAGACGCAGTTTGATGTTGCCTTTATTTCCCGATACCCTGCATCGTCTCTGATGTACAATGGCTCTTCTGCTGCCCGAATGCTTTCTGTCTATCTTTACAATGTTCAGCTCAGGATCATACTCGATCGTTGAGAATGCCTTTCCGTTATCTGCAAAACGAAGTTCAAATTTCTTATAAGAAAGATCTTCCGAAAGGCTTCTGACATTTATTGTCATATCAATACATCTGCCCTCAATACTTGAGAGTGATGCGCTGTCGGATATAAGCACGTTCTTTCTGCTTATCCTTTTTCCGTAGTAATTCTCAATTTCTCTGACAGGCTTCTGGATAAGCTTACTGCCTCGAAGAGATATCTCCCTCGGAAAGCTCATCTGACCAAACCATGGAAAATCATCACGTCTGATACCACATGTATCCCAGTTCTGCATCCAACCTATCATTACTCTTCTGCCATCTTCGGTAAGGATGGTCTGAGGCGCATAGAAATCTATGCCATAGTCTACCGCCTGACAGTTTTCTTCGCAGAAATTGCCGTTTTCGTCAAGGGCCCCGATCACACAGAGTGTTCCGTTACCATTATGAAACTCAAGTTCCTCAGGCAGCATATCCTGCGGACTTGTAAGAAGAATCTGCTTGTCATCCAGAGCAAAGTAATCAGGGCACTCCCACATTGCTCCGAATCTGTGATTATTCTTGATGACCAGTCTGTCATAGGACCACTTGAATCCGTCATCACTGACAAACTGCAGAATCTGTCCGTCCTTGTCCGGAGTTTTGTTTCCGACTACCATGTAGTACTTTCCATTTTCTCTCCACACCTTAGGATCTCTGAAATCGAACTTTCCTGCTCCCTCGGGAAGAAGATCTGCGGTGATCACCGGATTACATTCATATTTCTCATAGTTTTCGCCGTCACCTACAGCCACACACTGAGTCTGATACTCCAGGATCTCTCCGCTCTCTGCCTCAACCTTGTTTACTCCGGTGTAAACAAGGAGCTGTCTTCCATCTTCCATCTCAACAGCACTACCGGAGAAGCATCCATCTTTGTCATACTCTTCATCCGGTGCCATAGCTGCCGGAAGATACTCCCATGTTATAAGGTCGCTGCTCTTTGCATGTCCCCAATGCATCGGTCCCCAGACCGTATCGTAAGGATAATACTGGTAAAAGAGATGATACTCTCCCTTGTAGCTGCTGAATCCGTTGGGATCGTTCATCCATCCGCATCTTGGAGTAAGATGAAAGTTTGGTCTCATCTCCTCTGCAATGGTGCTTTCTTTTTTTACTTCATATTCCCTTGCCTTATCCAATTTGCTGCTCATAATATTCCTCATTGAAACGGGGAGGAGATTCCTCCTCCCCGGTAATTAAATCTTATTTGTAGAACTCATCCAGATACTTCTGGTAGATTGTAAGGTAGTCCTCAAGTCCGTAAGCGTCAACCTGCTTAAGGTACTCATCCCACTCAGCATCTGAAAGACCGTTCATAACGAAGTTACTTCTGCTGGTGTTGATGTAGCTGATAAGATCCTGCTGAATTGTTGTAAGCTTCTCTGTGTCATCAGCTGTCATGAATACGTTAGGATATACGTACTTGCAGTTCATATCGTCTGTGTAATACTCCTTGATCCAGTCAAGACGATACTGAGCATCATCAGGACATGTAACGTATACACCGTAATACTCGTCGAGGATTGCAAGAGGTCCACCTACAGCCTCAGCCTCACGAACCTCAACAGGTGAAGCATCTCCGAGAGGTGCATGCTTAAGCATCTTCCCACCGTTTGCATTCTCTGAAAGCTCAAAGATATCAAACTCATCATCCTCACCGTATGTTCCCCAGTTGTTCTGAGGTGACTGGAAAGGATCGTACATAAGATCAAGCCATGCGCATACAAATGCAGGGTTGTCACACTTAGCAGTAACTACACATCTTCCGCGGTCAAAGCCTGATGTAAATGAACTGTTCATAGGAGTTACATTTACTGTATCAGCCTTAAGTGCTGCAAGAGGCTCGAAGTCCTCAAGGTTGTCGATGTTAGCAACATCCCATGTAAAGCATACGCCATATCTGTGAGATTTTCCCTTAGCTACATATGTTGACCAGTCCTGTGTAAAGCACTCGGGATCGATAAGTCCTTCTTCATAGAGCTTATGAAGCCACTGCATACCTGACTTGAAACCATCCTGTGTAGCTGTGCAGATAACCTTCTTGTCATCTGTTACTGCAATGTGCTGTCCAATGTCGTTGTCACCGTAGCCCTCACCAAAACCGTTGATAAGAAGGCTTGGATCCTGATCGTTCATGATGCAGCTCATAGGAATGATATCACCCTCGATGCCGAACTCAGCCTGAAGCTCTGAAGCGTGATCCTTGAATGCCTTAAGAACTTCTTCAAATTCATCAACTGTTGTGGGCTTCTCAAGTCCAAGGAAGTTGAGCCACTTTGTGTTGATATATGTGAAGTTGTTACCTACTGTCTGGATTGCTGTCTTGTTTGATCCGAGCTGTTCAATCCATGGAAGAGCCCAGATGTGTCCCTCAGAATCCTCACACATTGTGCGGTACTCAGGATACTTGTCAAATACTGCCTTTAAGTTAGGCATGTTGTTGTCGATATAATCCTCCAGAGGAAGAATAACGCCCTGATCTGCGTATCTGATAAGATCAGAATTGCTGAAACCTGCGTTAAATACCATGTCGGTAAGAGTTCCCTTGTTGGCCATGTTAAGCTGGATCTTGTCTCCCCACTGATCATTTGAAATTGCTGTCCACTCAACATGTACGTTTGTTGCCTCTTCAAGTCTCTTGAAGATTGTTCTCTTGTTGGGATCTGACTCTGTTCCCGATGGATAGCTGATGGTACCTGTTATGGTAACCTTCTCTGCCAGCGGGAAGCTGATCTCATCTGCTGATACTGCAGCAGCGTCGCTTGTTGTTGCCCCTTTGCCGCAGCCTGCGAGCATGCTTACTGACATAGCTGCTACCAGGGCTGCACTAAGTAACCTTGATGTTTTCTTTTTCATTTTCCTCTCCTTTATACCTTCTTTTTTATAAGATCATCCTTGAATAACAAGGAAGTTCTGCTCTCGTTAGCCTTTTACTGAACCCACCATAATTCCTGAGTCGAAATACTTCTGGAAGAACGGATACATAACAACCAGCGGAAGGCTGGAAATAATAATTGTTGCGTACTTGAGAAGTTCTGCAAGCTGTGCTCTCTGAGCTGTGCTCTGCATATCCGCGATCATTCCCGGATCAGGCTCGTTCTGAATAAGAATCGCTCTGAGCACCAGCTGAAGCGGCTGCTTATTAGCAGAGTTCAAATAGATCATTGCGTCAAAATAGCTGTTCCACATTCCTACAAACTGCCACAGTGTGAGTACTGCGATAAGGGGCGTACACACCGGAAGCAGAATTCTGAAGAAAAATACCAGCTCGTTGGCGCCATCTACATCTGCCGCTTCTCTGAGCTCAGTAGGGATTCCTTTGTAATAAGTTCTTGCAATTATCATGTTCCATACACTGAAGGAACCGGGAAGGATCACAGCCCACATGCTGTCCAATAGTCCCATGTTACTTATAAGAAGATATGTAGGGATGAGACCGCCACCGAAAAACATTGTAATGATAAAAATCGTGTTAAAGATCTTTTTCCCTTTAAAATCATCCCTTGACATGGGATATGCACACAGCAGTGTAATGAAAACCGAGATTGCTGCAAAAAGTACCGAGTACAGGACTGCGTTAAAGAATCCGGTCCAGATCTGTGAGTTTGTCATGACTCTCTCATAGGCTGTAAGTGTCCACTTGCTTGTATCGAAAACTATTCCTTTGTTCTGCAGCGTTATGG
Organism: uncultured Butyrivibrio sp.; assembly: GCA_946623755.1. Classification (GTDB taxonomy): domain Bacteria; phylum Bacillota; class Clostridia; order Lachnospirales; family Lachnospiraceae; genus Butyrivibrio. Next base: position 8,737 of record CAMORK010000002.1, read on the forward strand.
GATCCATGAATGATGCAATGATGATGTACACAACAGGTCCGATGATCGCTGCCACAAAAAGCCCCAGTAATATATATCCTGTTAAAAGAAATATCTTGTCCCCAATGGAGGCTCTTGCAAATTCACTTTTTTTCATGGTAAGTGTCTTTTCCATCTGAGTTCCTCCTTATAGTCCCTGTCCATCATTCATCTTCTCTACTATCTTATTGACAGTGATAAGAAGTATTACATTTATGATGGTGTTAAAAAGTCCAACGGCTGTTGAATAACTGTAGTCACCGTTCAAAAGACCTTTCTTGTACACGTAAGTTGCAATGATCTCAGATGATGCCAGGTTCATATCTGACTGAAGAGCATATGCCTTCTCAAATCCGATACTCATAATGTTTCCTGCCTGAAGTATGAACTGGATCACTACCATATCCTTGATGGCTGGCCATTCAACTGCCTTGATCTGCTGCCAGATGTTGGCTCCGTCTATCTGTGCCGCTTCCTTGAGCTCCTTGCTGGCATTTGCCAGAGCTGCGGTGTACATGATGGATGCCCATCCGGCTCCCTGCCAGATACCACTTATAATATAGATAGGTCTGAAAGCTGCCGGGATTGTCAGGAAGTTGATGTTAGTTCCCATCATCATGTTCAGCGGTCCTGTTACGGAAAGAAGGATTCTGACCATACCACAGAGGACGATAACTGAAATGAAGTTTGGCATGTACAGCACAAGCTGGATCTTCTGTTTGATCTTGCTGCTGGCTATTCTGTTAAGCAGCAGTGCCAGTATGATAGGCATCGGGAATCCCCAGAGAAGTCCGAAAATACTTAGTTTCAAAGTATTCATCAGATACTGAAGGAAATCCGGTGAGGACAGGAACTGTTGAAAGTACTTAAGTCCTACCCACTCGCTTCCCAGGATTCCTTTAAAAGGATTGTATTTCTGGAATGCAATAAGAATTCCTCCCATAGGCAGATACTTAAACACAATGGTAAGTATCAGTGCCGGCCCCAAAAAGAATACATAAAGCTGCCAGTGCTGTCTTATATACACCAGCGTGTTATGCAGATTGTTGTCCTTTGCTTTCGCATTCATATAACTCCCCTCTCTTTTACATTTGTAAAAGTTTTGTTTGCGTATGTAAAATATAACACGGTTAAAAATATGTGTCAACATAAATTTTTACATTTGTAACATTTTTAATTTACATTTGACACACTTTATTTTACATTTTATAATGAATACGGCGCTTACATGTAAAAGCACACTTTTTAAATATATCGGAGAGAATCAATGGCAACTAAAGTTACCCTTCAGGATATAGCGGACGCTCTGGGAGTATCTCGCAACACTGTTTCAAAAGCAATCAATAATACGGGAGTTCTGGCAGAATCAACCAGACAGAAAGTCTTGGAAAAAGCTATAGAGATGGGTTACAAGCAGTTTTCTTATGCCAATTCCGTTTCAGAAATAAGAAATCCTTCCGTGGCACGAACAAAAGCCTCCGGAGAGATAGCTCTTTTCACCGGAAACTTTCTGAATAATTCACACTTTGCATCTACCATGCTTGATAAGTTTCAGCATGAGATTTCTATATTAGGATACAGTCTGACAATGCACAGGGTCGATGAGCACAATATAGCAGACCTTAGTCTTCCCATTTCCTTCAGGCCCGAAAACACAAAGGCCATCGCCTGCATCGAGATGTTTAACCATCCCTACTGCGAGATGCTATGTAGTCTCGGCATACCGGTACTTATGATCGATGCTCCGGTTGCCAGTTACTGGAAGCCTCTTAATGCAGACATTCTTTTGATGGATAACTTTTCAAGTATCTATACTGTTGTAAATGATATGAGCAAGAGAGGTATAACCTCTATCGGCTTCGTCGGTCAGGTCACACACTGTCGCTCTTTCTATGAGAGATTTATGGCTTTCAGAGAGGCAATGTACATCAACAATCTCTCTGTTAATGATGACTACTGTCTCACAGAGGTTCATCCTCACGACGCTGATTACAAAGACTATCTCTATAAAGCACTTGAGAACATGAAGGACTTACCTGAAATGTTTATCTGTGCCAACGATTTCGTAGCACTTGACCTCTTATACGGTCTCAAGAAGATGGGTGTGGAATGTCCTCGCGACATAAAGCTCTTTGGCTTTGATGATTCTCCGGAGTCCAAGATAGTAACTCCTTCACTCTCAACCAGCCACATCCATAGCCAGATCATCGGCTACTCCGCCGCCAACCTTGTAATGTCCAGAATCGAACAGCCGGATCTTAACTACAGGATCACCTATACAGAAACAGATCTTATCTACAGACAATCAACGGATTGAGGCTATTCCTCAATCCGTTTTACTAATATCACAGTAGAAACTCCGCTATTTTCCTTAGCCAAACAGGGCAACAAAAAAACCGCTCAACTGAGCGGTTTTCATGAATCGGAGTGACGTGATTCGAACACGCGGCCCCTACCTCCCTAAGATAGTGCTCTACCAACTGAGCCACACCCCGATTTGGGTTGTCGCAGGTTTCTCAACCAGCGACAAAAGCTATTATATAACGTCGTCGCCATAAAAGCAACTATAAATTTAAATTTCAGTCAGATAATCGTATTGCCGTATATTTCTCTTTTAAATTTCCCAATTCATATAAACTATGAGCGAACACAGCAATGTAGCGGCCATACAGAAGTTCACAATAAATCTCAGTGCGCTTCCCATAATGCTCTTAACACCTCCGGAGCTGTTCCCGTTACCTGCGTTTTCCTCATCGCCACTTTTTTGCAACAGCACATACCCCAGCGATGTGAACACCAGTGAAGCTGTCATATATCTGAAGTCGCTCGAGCAGGTATAAGGATACTTGAAGACGTACAAACAGAAGCTAAGGAGCATAAACACATAAGTTGACCACAGGAACAGATCCCTTAAGGCCGTCCCTTCCCCTGCTCCCTTAAGCGCCTTAACAGCATAGTATCCGATAAATACTACAGTTGTTATAACCGCAAGAATAATTGAAGCCACATAGGCAATCTGAGCAAAGGCAAGAAGGAAATCCCCGATGTTCGCAGGATATGCTTCTGCAAAAAGACCTGTCTGGAACAGTATTACCCATGTGTTGTGGATTGCCTTGGCACTGAGCGGGTGGAAAGGGAAACCGACATGAAGATCTGCGATTGTAGGTATTCCGATAATTGACCAGACCGAGAACTCTCCTGTGTACATTACAGACTCATTGGGAATGAGCGCCGGAGAAGGAATTCCGGGCTTCTCACCAAAAAGTATCAGATTTCTCACAATGTATGAGAGCCCTATCGGAATACATATAACTCCAAACACCACATACTGCAAAATAGTCTTCCTGATCGGAACAAGGTTCTTTGACTTTATAACATCCACCAGAACTATAACAAATATCAGCGCAATAGAGAACGCGCAGATAGCTGTATTTAGCTTGCTTATCATTCCAAAGCCAAGAGAGAGTGCTATCAGGATAATATTCCTGTAGGTCTTTTCCCTGATCCAGACAAGAGTGCGCCAGATGGTTGTAAGCAGTAAGAGCAGTGCCAGAATATCGTTGTTTACTGAACCTGCAAGCACCATCATTCTGGGGTGAAAGGCAAATAACAACATTCCGAAGGTCATGAGCTTTTTGGATACACCGCTCTCCTCCAGTATATGAAGCATAACCATCATGCAAAGTCCGGAGTATATAAGAGTCGGGATCTGAAGGTTCTCAAAAGCCAGCAATTCGGGCACGCCTATAAGTCTCTGGATAGTCATCCAGATTGCCTCAATGATATGGTGAAGCGGCGGATGATAATATCCAAAATACTCATACGGATCCATGTCCGGTATATGGAAGAATTTGTAAATATACTCCACATATCCGATATGTCCGTTGTTGATATTGGGAGTTCCGAAACCGGTGAAGGTTCCTCCGTCGTTCTGAAGTGTCCAGATGTCCATAAATAGCACATAAGAGACGCGCATCAGCATTCCAAGAAATATCACATAGAGAATGCTTTTTTCGGAATACATATTTCCTTTGGCGAGCCCTGCAATATAAAATGCCACCGCCAAAAATCCTATCAAAAAGATCACTGCAATCTGTGGTTGTCTCTCTGCTCCCGCAACAACTGAGGTTACAGGATTGCCCTGCAAGAGCGCTGTTACAAGCGCCATTATAATGATCATTAAAGTCCCAACACGATAAATCTTTTTTTCCATTTTCCAATTACCTGCTTAAATATTTAATAATGTTAGATGAAGTAACCTTTTCGTAAGGAAGCCTTATATATCTTCCGTTCTCGATAGTATATCTGTCCGAAAGCTCTTCAATACTGCCCCCGCGGGCAAGGACGCTGGCGAGTTCGAACATTGCTGTAGCCTGTCCTTCCTTGTCATTGTATACTGTCCCCAGCATCTTGTCATCCCTGACAGCCTCAAGCCCCACGTTCGTTCCGTCTATTCCAAATATCACCGGCCATTTATTTCTTGGCACAGCCTTAGCCTCATAAGCATCAATTGCCCCAAGAGCCATATCATCATTGTTGGAAAGCACAAGTTCAATGTTATAGCCATAGTCCTCAATAAACTGTGTAGCCTTGGTCTGAGCCTGAGCCCTGTTCCAGTTTGCAATCGCATATCCGAGCTTATCAATCTCAATGCCCTGTTTTTTCAAAGTGTTGACAGAAGCCTCGGTCCTTACTATTGCATCCTGATGTCCTGCCTCACCTTCAAGCACGACATACTGGATCACGCCATCGCCGTTTTTATCGATATCTTTCTTGGTAAGACACGCCCAGGCTGCCAGTTCCCCCTCCATGACTCCCGATTCCTCAGCATTTGCTCCCACATAAAAGAGCTTGTTCCATCTGCCAATATCTCCTTCAACCAGTTCTCTGTTAAAGAAGATAACAGGCACGTCACTCTTCCTTGCAGCGTCTATAACAGCTGTCGGATCTGTCCTGTCCACCAGATTCACGCAAATGACATCCACACCGTCTTCGATCATCTTCTTGACCTGTGAATTCTGAATCTGCTGACTTTGAGCCGCATTGTAAATTGCAATCTCAACATCCTCACTTTGGAACGTCAAAAAGCAGTCCACAAGCTGTCCCACAAAGGTGTCGTACTGATCATATACAGTGACACCGATCTTCAGTTTTGATTCATTCTTATTTACAGTCTGCTTTCCGCAACCAGCCAGTGCCACGGTCAAAAGACATATCGCCAGAAGCAGCGATACATAAACCTTTTTCATATTCATCCTCATCAATTCTTACTTCCAAAACAAACTAGTGCTCTACAGGGAAAAGAATCCTCTGATTGCCCTCCTCAAACAGGTTATCCCTGTTCACCACTCTGAAAGGGATCTTCTCATCCTGCATGGGTGTAAGCCTGTTATCAAGCCTTCCGGCAACTGCCGTCACCGACTGATAACCCATGTAATACTCATTTGGTACCACCATACTCTTTATCAGCCCATCATCCAGGTAACTGACATTTTTTATGGATGTTCCCACTCCGAAGATAGTCGGAATCTCCTCGATCTTTTGCGCGTATTCACACGCAGCCTCAAGTCCGTTGTTGTCGAGCGCAACAATTATATCTGCTTTTGTTTCGTTCTGTCGCCTTACAAGTCTGTCTGTCATACTTACAGAATCATAATCCGACCAGGCAATCTCAGCTCCCGACGACTGAATGTTCTCGGTAAATCCCTGAAGTCTCTCAGAGAGAGCATTCTGTCTCAGATTTCCTGTTACTATTCCTATTGCTTTACCACTAAGGTCATTGCCGTAAGCAATCCTTACTTCATTGGCAAGAGCTCTTCCAAGTTCCACATTATCAGCCTGTATACAGGCCGATCTTCCCTCTACATCTACGTCTGTATCCGCACTGGTATCAACGAGTAACAGAACTGCTTTTGAGCTTATATCCGATATGAGATTCTCAGTTCCTCTGCTTCCGGATATCTGCAAAACTATGCCGTCTGCGCCGTCGGAAATCTCCTCATTTATTATCTTGTACTGCTGGCTGAGTGTCAGATTTTTGCCTGTTGATACGATGTTCAGTTTAATATTTTTGTCCTTGGCCGCCTGTTCAAGCCCCGATATAAAAGAGGTCCACCTTCCCGAGCCGCTGTCGTCTATCACCACCGATATTTCGGGAGAATCTTCTCTGATCCCGCTCAGGATCAGCGCCGAAGTCGAAGCCAGAAAGATAATGAACAAAAGGGTCGCCACCACAAGGATAAACAGATTTCTATTTTTCATCCTCTTTCTCCTTTCCGGACTCCAGCATTTTCCGGTTATCCTCGTTGTATTCTATTGCAGGCAAATGAATGGTAACTGTCGTGCCCTCATCAGGCTCGCTCTCTATCTTAAGACCATACTGCTGCCCAAACCTGAGCTGAATTCTTCTCTGCACGTTGATAAGCCCAACTCCCGAGCCTTTCTTCCTTACTCTTGTATCATCAGTTAAAAGAAGCTCTGTCTGGCTGCTGCTCATTCCAAATCCGTTGTCGGAAACAGTGATGTAAATATCTCCGTCATCGCCTTTAAATCCCCTGACAACAATCTCTCCGTCCTCCATGTCTTTTACGCCATAGTAGACTGCATTTTCCAGGATAGGCTGCACGATAAGCTTAACCGTACAGTAGCTCTTTATCGCCTCGTCAATATCAAACTCTACAGAAAAAGCATCCTTGAATCTGACCTTCTGGATGTTCATATAATTGCTGGCGTGACGGATCTCATCACCTATTGGAATGATGGTCTTACCGCTTGATAAGCTGACTCTGAAAAGAGAAGCCAGCTGAGTTATCATGAATACCGCCTCATTATATTTTTCGCCCTCGATCATCCATACGATGGAATCCAGGGTATTATACAAAAAGTGAGGATTTATCTGAGACTGAAGGGCATCAAGTTCTGCCTTTCTCTTCTCTTCCTGTGATGCCACCATGTCCCGCATAAGCTCATTTATCTGATCATAACTGTCTCTGAGTGTCCTTCCCAGATGTTCAACCTCTGAAGGTCCTCCGATATAAACACTCGGATCAGCTTTGCCCATCTCTATATCTCTGATTGAATCATTAAGTCTTACAAGCGGTCTTGTAACGCGCCTTGCCACAAATCTGTTAAGTATGAGCATGGCAAGGAGAGTGATCGAGATTACCATCATTACGAAATATCTTATATCTTTCATTCCCATATAAGAGTTACTTGTGGGAATTACACTCACCAGCTTCCATCCCGTGTAGCTCATGGTATCAACTGTGACAATTCTTTCGCTGCCCTCAAATATCTCCTTGTGACTTCCGTCATCGTAAGAAGCTGCATCCAGATTGTTTTCCTTAAACAGACCGGCACTTATCTGCATAAGCATCGGGTGATAGATGATAGATCCGCTGTTATCCATAAGATATACATACTGCTCGGAAGGGTTGTTGTTGACCGCCTCCATCATATCTTCAATAACAGCGTAGTTCATATCAACAAGAAGAACACCCTGCTCCGGTACGCCGCCGTTATTGAGCTCAACATTTCTGCTGAGGGACGTAACCCAGTAGTACTTAAAAGTAGGGTCATCAACGAAAATATTCTGAACATGCGGAAGTGAAAAATGAAGGTTCTCAGGCTTGGCAAGTGCTGACACAAACCAGGACTGGTCTGTAACATCCACGCCTTCCTTTTGAACACCTACGGGAGAAGCTGCAATAAGTCTTCCATCCTCTGAAAAAAGTGCAAGACTTATAAGATAGTCCTTGTGAGCCTCATACAGAAGGTTCATCTGAGATATGGGTGTTTCCTTACTGATGTCCTGATCCTTGACTACGTTGTAGTAGATGGCATCGGACATTCTTCGCATGCTGCGCAGGTAGTCCTCAAGGGTAATTACGCTTTGATCCAGAGTAAGTTCAGTTGAGTCTGTCAGCATTTTCTCAGACCTTACGGCAAATCTCTGATAAAGAGCCACTCCCATTGCGAGCATACAAACTAAAGCTACAACTGTAAATGAAACTGCAATTGTAGCCTGAATACTTCTTGTGGCTCCGGACCTCATATATCTCGAGATCAGCCACTGCATTTTTAAGTTATCGAATTTTCCCTTCAAAAACTTTTTTAAACGCACGACTAATTATTCCTTGCCGTTTTTGTATTTTGACGGCGAGACCCCGAACTGTTTTTTGAATACATAACTGAAATAATTAGGATCCGAATATCCTACTTCCTGGGCTATTATATAGGTCTTTTCATCGGTCTCAAGAAGCATTCTCTCCGCCTTCTCCATCCGGTAATCGGTGAGATAGCCTACAAAGGTCTTACCGGTTTCTTTTTTAAAGACAGTGGAGAAATAAGCGCTGCTGACCCCGAGGTAATTACATATAAAATCCACCGACAGATCCTGATCCGCATAGTGGTCTGCCACATATTCCTGTGCCCTTGTGACAAAAGACCTTGTGGTGTCATTTCTCTTATAGTCGATCAGCTCGTGTATTTTAACGCATACATCGCCAAACCATGCTGTGAGCTCTCCCGGCTCCAGCTGCTGAACTGTAGCATATACATCGGTGTTCATATCAAAAATCTCAGAAAGCTCGAGCTGATTGGTCTTGGCAAATTTGTACAGCTCACTCACCAGCTCCATGACAAAAAACCTGTAATTCTGTATTGATGCCTGAACCCTGGTATTATTGTCGATATATCTTTCTGCGGCGCTGCGAACCTCATCAGCACCTGACATTTTCATTTTCTTGAAGATGTCAAACAAAGAGTCCTCATCTCCGAAGGATGAATCTTCTTTTTCCTTGGGAGAAATCTCGGAAATGTTGATAGCCTTGGTATGTCCGTAAAGTACTCTGTAAGACACCGCATCTCTTGCGCCCTGATAGGATGTATCAATTCCTGAAAGACTGTCTGTTACACTGCCTACGCCAATCGTGATATTCGCCTTACAGATACTCTCAGCCAGTCTGCAAAGTCTGTCACAGTCATCGGTGAAAGCAGATGCATCCTTCTTAGAAGAGAGCTGCGCGATCATAACGGTACTGCCCTGATATGAAAAGAACTTGCAGCCCCATTTTTCGTTCATCCTCTCCTCAAGGAGCTTGCGCACCGACACAGAAAGAAGAACAGGATTCATTCCATCCGGGATATTTGACTTGCTGACATGAACTATTGCAGCCAGATAAACAGGCCCCGTAAGTTCAATCCTGTAATCAGACATGAATTTCTCTATCCTGTCATCCTCTATCCTGCCTTCCACCAGGGATGCAAAGAAATCCTCCTGCAAAAGAGGCAGTGAATCCATATAATAATTCTCAAGTTTTGCTACGTTTTGCTTCTCGTCTATATCGCGGTCAAGAGCCTCATGAACTCTGGTAAATACAGCCTTGAGCTCGTCGGCATCTATAGGCTTTAAAATATACTCCTCAGCCTCAAGTCTGATGGCTTCCTTGGCGTATTCAAACTCATCAAATCCCGAAAAGAAAATGATCCTTATATTGGGATAGAGGCGCTTTAAATTCCTTGCAAGCTCCATTCCATCCATATAAGGCATCTTAATATCGGACATAACAACATCAGGCCTTAGTTCCTCAGCAAAATCCAGAGCTTCAAGACCGTTATGTGCGTATCTGGGAGTCTCAAATCCCATGTTCTCCCAGTCAAGTTTTTTCATGATCGCCTGCGCTACATCTTCCTCATCGTCCACAAGCATGACTTTATATCTGTTCATAGTTCACCCGATAGTTTACTCAGCATATTTTTCATGTACAAACTTCCACATGAATCCCATGATCACGACAGCCACCACAATAAGAATAAGTGCAGCTATCGGATCAAAGAAAGAAACGATTCCCATTGTGATTGCCGCTATGCCCAGGAAAATAATGATCAGCCCTGCGAAAAAAGTATACTCTCTTGGGTGTTTGATACTCTCCGGATTATCCTTTTTGATGATCTTCACATCTCTTGTAACGATGAGTCTGATACCAAAAAACATGCAAACGAGAAATGCCAGTATTTCGATCCCCATGTGATTAATTATTGTCTGTATGTTCATTTTTACTCTCCTGCTTTCTACCAATCAGGTCATCTGCCCTGTTTAGTACTATATTAATATCTTTTGTCCCATACAAACAATACACTGAAGAGACGTTTGCTTCAATAGCATTTTCTTTAAACATCTTTTTGAGTCTCTCGACGTCGCTCTCAAAATAAGCTTCCTCTGTCTCAAATCCAAAGGCATAAAACTGTGTGCCGCTTATTCTGAACACGCCGGAATCACCGAATATCTCTGTAAGAATCCTTGCTGCAACCACAACAATCTGATCACCCACTTCAAATCCTTCCGAGATATTGACCTCATCAAGTTTGACAAGATCACAGCGAACCAGCCCAAATGGCTGAGACATATCAAGTCCGTGCTCTAAGTATTTTTTGAAAGCAGCATAATTGCTTAAGCCCGAGAGTGCATCTTTATAGGTATAATTCAGCGCCCTGCTCTGTTCTTCTCTCTGTAGAACGAGCTGTGCAAGAAAATAGCTTATGAGATTGATGATCTCAGACACTGTCTCGAGCTTCTTTGAAGTTGCTCCCACAACACCGCAGACACCAAAAAGATTGCCTCCCACTTCAAGAGGGCCAATTATCATGTTATCTACTTTATTGGTTTTTAACAGGCTGTAAAAGCCCGGAATCGAATTTCTGAATTCTTCCGGATCCCTGACTATCAGCCTGTGATCGTTTTTATTGAATGCATCATATATCCTGTCAATTATATCCTCTGACGACAAATACATCATTTCAAGAGAAAAAGACTCCTCTCCTTCTTTGTACCATTCATAAGTGCCCTTGTATTTTCCGTTCTTCTGGTCTTCAAAGATAAAGATTCGCCTGGCATCAAGCTCTTTTCCCAAATAAGCAAGGATTGACCTTATATTCGAATCCGGGGAGTTGGATGAAAGTGCATACTGAAGCGCACGATTTATGAAGCGGTCACGCTCAATGGCAGCACTGTCCTTCATCCACCATCTGAGAAATTCAATCAGCTCAATTGCCACGTAGACAGTAGCACCTATTCGGGTAAAGAGGCCAAATCGCTCAGTAGTCCTTCCGGCCATAAAGTACTGGGCAATATCCAGAAAACCGCTGCCGGCAAAGATGATCCCACTGATATACAGATATCTGAGTCTGTTTTTCTTTCCTGTTTTTCTGCAGTAAACAGCGTTATCCAGAACCATTATGATAAATATTGCAAGGCCGATAATGATATATGCTCCGGCAAACCAGGGGAAGGAATCCATCATATCAATCCCTAATGCATAACGAATGGTTATAATGCCAAAGACACTGACCATGGATAACCAAAAGCCCAGATGCTTATATATTTCCCGCTTCTTTTCTGTCTGCGAATTAAAAAAGAGTATGCTGGGATATGCGATCATAAACGGAATTATCCTGTTGATATCTCTGCAGACATAAATATGACCTGTGATCAGCTGGAAGATATCCGTGCCGATCAGCAACCAGATTCCTGTAAGTACAGCACTGCTTCCAAGTGCAAGAACATTAAACGGAAATGCTGATTTATTGGATGATCCGACAAAGGCAATGAGGAATATCAGCCCCAGGAATATATTGAGAATACAGAATATGCATGAAAAGAGACTTTTCCTGATCACCAGCTGAATGAAATCCGAGGCAGAGCATAGATAAACATCAAAAACGGTTCCGTTTTTCTGACCTTCGTAGACCTGCTCAAATTCAAGTCTTATGGTCTTTCCTGCATCGTCCTTGTTTATCCCTATTTCGTGAAATGCAACTCCGTAGCACATTCCAGTGAGATTAGACATGCTGTAGAATCTGTATACCTGCCTCCCGCCTATGAAAACTCTGATATTTGTGTTCTTTGATTTAAAGCACAGTGCATCCTTGTCCGTTATGCCACCGGACAGCTTTTTTTCAACCGCAATCCTTCCACCGTAGTCTTTGATATTAAGGTCATCAACATAAACCTTCTCACCGCCCGGAAGCATCCAGCCATCGGAATATCCGTCTATATTCTCATGGCTTGTGATCAGCCTGTCTGTAGACATAGGTATCCCGATGAGGATTATCGCAATAAGAATTGCAAAGAATACAGCATATATTAAGTTTATGAGTGACTGTTTACTCTTCATAACATGTCTTCCGTAACATCTGACAACAGCTTTATCTCTTCATAATCCTGCCGCTTAAAAGCAATTTCTATCCTGTTCATTTTCTCCTGATGTTTTTCAGGGATGTCATATTCCGAAATATCCCTCAGCGTCATCCCGATCATCCTGTCATTGCGCTCCATTGCAGCTTTTCTAATGGTATCGTAAGCACTTTTGACCAGGATTTTGTCAAAATGGTCATCAACATCCTTTTTGCTGTTACAGAAAGGTTCAAGATTCCTTTTACAGTCTTTGAGTCTTTCCACAAAATCTTCATTATTATTCCGGATATAGTCCGTATCGTCATTCTTCCCGGCCATTTCAAGCTTTTCCGCATTGTTTCCGAGACTCATTGCTCCGATCAGCCTTGAAGAACTCTTAAGAGCATGAACCTTGATCGTATAGTCTTTCCAGTTTTCTGCAGCATAGAAATCTTCAAGCTCCTGTATCCTCTGATCCAAAGAATCATAGAATATCTGAAGAACGGATTTAAATGCCTCTTCCGATCCGCTGTTTTCCATGGCCTTTTCTGAATCAATCCCGGGTATCTCTTCATACCATTTTGTTTTGTCTTCATTTACTTCTTCATACTCTGAAACCGGAACCTGATCTTCGGTAAATTCTATATATTCAGCCTGATTGTTGTCACCGCCTTGATGAAGTGCATTTGACAGGACCTGACTTAGGCCATAAGGCTCATCTTTCTTTATCAGATACATGATACCCATAGCACCATGGCCACAGTTTAAAGACATAACAGAAGAAACCTTCTGGAAGAGAATATGTTCAAAGTTATGCCTCTTCCTGATGGCTTTTTCGACAATCTCTTTTTCCTCATCTGTAAGCGAAATATAATCTACTATCGCCACATCAAGATCAGGGTTTGCATTTCTCGGAAGAATAAAATCAAGGTACTTCTGATAGCACTCGTCCATCTCGCCTGTGAATATCCTGCCTATAGTCACCTTACCGCCTTTGATGTTGATGACAGGCCTTAATCCGAAGGTACTTACAAGTGCATAGGTTGACCTTCTTATACCTCCGCGCTTCATGAGGAACTCTGCATTCCCGGTAACGAAGCTGCATTTTAAGTTCTTTTTAACCTTTTCCAGATCACCTATTATCCTGTCAAACGCTCTTCCCTGTATTGACATCCTGTATGCCAAAAGAACGAGCATACCAAGGGCGCTGGAATTGGCTTCTGAATCTATTACCGATACATTTCCGTAAGCCCTTGCTGCTTCAAGTGCGTTTTCATACTCCTTACTGATTCCGGCAGATACCGCAATGTATATGATCTGATGGGCTTTTTTGACCTCCTGGGCAAAAAACCTCTCGAATTCCGGTACTGTAGGAGGTGATGACGTAAACTGCGCACCTTCCGCCACATAGCGCATCACTTCATCACTGCTTGCTTCATCATAATCGTAATAGGATTTTCCGTCAGACATAATGGAGAACGGAATTATATCTATCTGATGTTCCCACAGTGTCTTTCTTGGCAGATCGCACATGCTGCTGGTTGCGACAATGATAGGCATCTTCTTGATGTAAGCCCTTGAAGAATTCATTTTTGCCCCTTCAAGGTCAGACCCTTCTGTCCTTACAATCTTAGACTCCTGAAGGTGATCAAGGATCATTTCTTCAAGCTGTTCACCTGATATCGGTTTTACCAGATATCCATCAAAACCGCTTCTTTCATACAGCTCCCTGCTCTCGGAATCGGCGTTTGCTGTAAGTGCAATGACAGGCGTATGATTGTTATGGCCTCCAAGCTGCTTTCTGATCAACTGCAGACATTCAACGCCATCCATACCGGGCATGAGATGATCCATTAAAATAACATCATATGCCTCTGCATATGTCATGGAAAGAGCCTCAGGACCGCTTAAGGCAGTGTCAATAACAATCTCTGTACCATCAAGAAGTTTCTTTTCAACTTCAAGATTCATCTCATTATCATCGACAATAAGTATCCTTGCTTCGGGTGCAATAAATCCCGGAATATATTTTCCCTTTAACTCTCTCTTTCCGTAGTTTTCAATGCTTATCTCACCTACAGGCTCACGCCTTGTCACTTTCTGTTTAAGTGACACAATAAAGGTTGAACCTTCAGTATAGGTGCTGTTTACGGTGATTTTGCCGTCCATCAGCTCCACCAGCTGTTTAACGATAGACAGACCAAGACCTGTACCCTCTATCTTGGCATTTCTCTCCTCGTCCATTCTGGCAAAAGCATCAAAAAGATATGGAATAACATCCTGCTTGATTCCCATACCGGTATCAATTACCGAGATCAGAAGAACAACCTCATCACCTTTTGTATTTTCTTCTTTCTCAATACGCAGTGTAACAGAGCCTTCCTGAGTATACTTGACCGCATTGTTGAGCAGATTTACAAGTATCTGCTTTAATCTCACTTCATCGCCAAAGAGCTCGGCGGGAATCGTCGGATCAACTTCAAGATTAAGTGTCAGATCTTTTTGCTGGGCCCTTAACCAGATCATGTTTACAATCTCGGAGATCACGTTTCCAAGGTTATAGTTTACAGGCACAATATCCATCTTGCCCGCTTCGATCTTGGACATATCCAGAATGTCATTTATAAGAGACAGCAACATTTTACCGGCTCCCTGAATGTTTTTGGCGTCATTTATGATTTCATCGGAAGCATCTTCCTGCCGCAGGATGATCTCATTAAGTCCCAGGATAGAATTTATCGGAGTCCTTATCTCATGGCTCATATTGGAAAAGAACCTGTTCTGAGATCTGTTGAGTTCTTCAACCTTTCTGGTCTCTTCCTTGGCTCTTTTATTCTCTTCATCATAAAGCCACTCCTCAAACCAGACCATGAAGCAGCATATGATACCTACAAGTACCATTGAAATAAGGGAATCGGCAAAGAAAGCCTCTCTTGTATGCTCTACAACCCATTCCGGGAAAAAGTAACCTATAGCATACAGAATGACGGACTCAATAGTGAGCACCACGAGCATCAGCGGTTTCCAGAAGCCACTGAGCACAAGTCCTGTATAAAGAAACGTGAATATCATCCAAAGGATTCCGCCGCCGTATATTCCGCCGCCGGAAAAGAACACCAGGGGAAGGGCAACAAAAACCTGGCCCAATACGATAAGTCTTACCGCAATGGACACATGATTTCTCCTGATCGACACTATGGTTACAATCGGAATTGCCAGCACAATAATAACCAGCGCAATTATCTCAACCATGTTCTCGCCGAGAATAATATCACCCAGAAGTGCCAGGAAGATAAAGAAATCCGTAACCATTGTAAGCAGTATGAATACACGCTCTTTAAAACTTCTTGAGGGGTCTTTAAGAAGGTTTTTTACCTTCTGTATGATCTTATGAATCATGAGACACCTCCATTCCGGCCTTTTTGCCACCAGACATAACGTGCATCATGACTCTCTCAAAATCATTTATGTTTATAGGCTTACTTATGAATCCGTCAAAGCCCTCTTTCAGGAACATCTCTCTTGCACCGCTGACAGCATTGGCTGTGAGTGCGATCACAATGAGCTTTCTGTCTTTCTGATCTGCGATAAACCTGAGTTTCTTCATCGCCTCAACGCCGTCCATTTCAGGCATCATGTGATCCATAAAGACTATGTCATATGCCTCATGGTCATACTTTATCAGAGCTTCCCTGCCACTGTCTGCCGTATCAACCACCATCTTATAATCCTTAAAAAGACCTGTGGCAACAACCAGATTCATAGGCTCATCGTCAACTATAAGAGCTCTTATTCCTTCCAGATTAAGCGCCTTATTTTCGGCGGTCTTCATAAATGAAGTCACGTCACTCTCTCCGTTTAATACCTTAGCAACCGTATATCCGTAAACCGGCTTGGGCATGACAATGATCCGGTTCTTGTTCTTCATAGCAAAACCGGGTTCATTATACATTGCGACAGTGACCCCACTTTCAGATAATTCATCGAAGAAACCGGGATCCTGTTTATATTCGTCGACTCCCAAAAATACATGCGAAATCTTCCCCGTATCCAAAAGTCTTTTCAGCTCTTTCAGGGACGGAGCTGAGTATAGATTGATCCTGAGTCCCGTGGCCAGATTGGTCGCCATCATCTCATAAGCTCCACCGACCCTGAAATCATCCAGTTTGTCTGCAAGCACATGGAAAGCTACACCCAGGAATTTATCAGTATTTACAGTTATGCACGGAGTCGGATCAATAACTTCCTGTACAATACTCACTTTGACAACAGTTCCCGCTCCAATATTACTTTCAATTGATACAAAGCCGTGCATAAGCCTTGTAAAGCCATAGACGATTGAAAGCCCCAGTCCTATACCGCCGGTACTTCTGTTTCTCTTTTTATCAGCCTGATAGCTTCCTGTGGCAACTCTTTCCCTGACTTTTTCAGTCATACCGATACCTGTATCCATAACCTCGATTATCAGGTTAATGCCGTAATCCTTCTTAATGCAGAAGACTCGTAGAAGAACTCCACCTTTTTTGGTGAACTTAAATCCATTGTCCACAAGATGCATGATTATCTTTTTCAGCTTCTTGGAATCACCTTTCAAAACAGCAGGCACAGACGGATCCAGATCGATGGTGAAATCAAGGCCTTTTTGCTGATACAGCATCTCATAATTTACCGCAATATCGCTAAGGACTGATGTGATCATATACTTTTCTTCCTCTAAGACCGCATCTCCTCTTTCTATTTCACTGTAATCCTGAATATCTTCAATCTGGTAGGAAAGACGCATACCGGCATCTCTGATTGCCTGTACGTCAGCTCTTGGCTCCCTTTTCATGATCAGTGTAGACATACCGTTTATTACATTGACAGGTGTTCTTAGTTCATGGGAAATGTTGGCAAGGAAATCCTCCATGCCTTTTTTGACGTTCTCCTCAGTGTCCTGAACAGATTCTATATCTCCTTCAATCCTGCTCATATTTCTGAGAATCTCATGAAGAGCTCTGTATATGCTTATTTCAACAACAATATGGAGAATTATCCTTGATATGGTTAAAGGTTCAAGCATAATACTGTTAGTGATCAGTCCAAAGATCAGCTGACCTGCCATAATGACAAAGAATTCCACAAGAATAACAGGCAAAAATTTCTTTCTGCCCATAACAGACGCTGTGATCATAAGAAGAACCGAAATAATGATGATATCGTAGAGACTGGTCTGATGAACACCATGAAAGAAAGCCACCATCATCGAGAAGATCAAAAAGAAATTCTCTCTGAACCTGACTTCACCATAACCGGTTATGTGAATGCCCCAGCATGCGATTATACCTCCGGCAATAAGAGGTATCACCCAGAGTTCCCACCTTTGGGATATACTTTCCAGGATTGCTCCGATACAGGTTATCGTAATAATAATTACAACCACATTGTGGGCTCTTAGTGTCCGATTCGCTTTTTCGTTCAAATCGTTGCCCTCTTTTAAGAGACAAAAACAACATAAAAAGGGATGCAGCCTCAAAAAGCTACATCCCTATTATATCACGTCGTTATCGATATTGAGATAACTTCGTTAATAATTATACATTAAATTTTAGTAAATTACTTCTTAGCAACATACTTACGGATATCAAGTGAGATAGCTACGAAGATAACCAGTCCGATGAAGATGTACTGTGCGTTAGCATCAACACCAAGGTACTGAAGAGCTGCCTTCAAAAGCTCGAATACGGCAACACCGATGATGGCACTTGAAACCTTACCACGTCCACCTGTAACAGATACACCACCGATTGTGCAGGCAGCGATAGCTTCCATCTCATAACCAAGACCAAGGTTTACTGATGCACCACCGGCCTTAGCACCAAGCATGAATCCTGCAAGGCCATACATCATAGCAGCCTTCATGTAGATGAGTACCATTGTAAGACGAACAGGAACACCGGCAACCTCTGCAGCCTGTGGGTTTCCACCGATTGCATACATATACTTACCGTGACGTGTCATATTGAAGATGAACCATGTGATTGCTGCAACAATAATGGCAATCCAGATAAGGTAGCTTATGCCAAGGAACTTTCCTGTAGCGATGTTTGTGTACTGTGTTGTATATCCACCAAGAGGTGTAGCACCTGTGTAAATAAGAGCAAGTCCATAAACGATTTCCATCATGGCAAGTGTTGCGATGAATGGAGGAACGTGAAGGAATGCAATAAAGAATCCTGTGATCGCACCAAAGCATCCTGTGATTGCAAGTACAATAAGAAGTGCAACAAAGATGTTAAGTGGCTGCATATCAGGGAAGAACTTTCCTGAGTAGTCAATCTTCTGAAGAAGTGTACCTGCGATACATGCCGCAAAACCAATCATACGTCCTGCTGAAAGGTCACATCCTGCAGTGATAACACAACCTGCAATACCAAGGGCAATAACAAGTCTTGAACTCATATTCATAAGAATGTTGAACAGGTTGTTTGATGTAAGGAACCTGTCGTTTGTAATACCTGTGTAAATAACCAGGATGAACATAACGATGATAACACCGTTATTTATAAGAAAATCAATTGCTTTTTGCTGTTTTGTCTTAACCATTTCTTTTTCCTCTCTTATAATAGCCTGCGGATCTTAAAACTGAGTAGCGTAGCTCATAACCTTTTCCTGGGTCATGTCTGCTTCTTCTGTGATCTCGCCACGTAATTTACCGTTACACATTACATAAATTCGATCTGACATACCAAGAAGTTCCGCCATTTCGGAAGATATCATTATGATAGCCTTACCCTGCTTGGCAAGATCAGTCATGATCTCATAAATCTCATGCTTGGCACCTACGTCGATACCTCTTGTAGGCTCGTCCATTATAAGAATGTCAGGATCATTAGCAAGCCATCTTGATACGATAACCTTCTGCTGGTTACCACCGGAAAGGTTAGAGATGTGCTCCTGCATGCTTGGTGTCTTGATGCTGAGCTTTTCAATACTGTCATCAACAACCTTGTTGATCTTAGGATGATCAAGAATGAATCCGCCGGTGAGATATTTGTTGTAAACAGATACACCAACGTTATCCTTGATTGAAAGGCATCCGAAGATACCGTTTCCTCTTCTGTCCTCAGTGATCATACCGATTCCGGCATTCATGGCATCTCTGGGGCTCTTTATCTTAACCTGTTTGCCATGAATCTTGATCTCTCCGGCTGAAAGATTTCTGATACCGAACAGACCTTCCATAAGTTCTGTTCTCTGGGCTCCGACAAGTCCTCCAAATCCAAGGATCTCACCCTTCTTCAAGTTGAAGGATACATTCTGGAAGGACTTCTCATGGATTGATGAAAGTCCGTTTACTTCCATAACCACCTCGCCCGGTGTTCTATCCTTTGGAGGATAGATATTTGTAAGCTCTCGACCTACCATCTTGGCAATAATATCGTCAATTGTAAGATCCTTGGCAGGCCATGTTCCGATGTATGTACCATCTCGCATGATCGTAACATCATCAGCGATACGCTTGATCTCATCCATCTTGTGTGAGATATAGATCATGGCAACTCCCTTTTCTCTGAGCATTTCCATGATTCTGAAAAGTGCTTCTACCTCACTATCTGAAAGAGAAGATGTTGGCTCGTCGAAAATAATAACCTTGGCGTCATGTGATACAGCCTTGGCAATCTCTACTGACTGCATCTGTCCGATTGACAGTGTATCAAGCTGCGCCTTTGGATCAAAATCCATGTTGACTTCCTTGAGCCACTTCTCTGTTTCTTCGTACATCTTTTTATGGTCGATTACCTGAAATGGACCAAATTTCTTGACCGGGAATCTTCCAAGAAACATGTTCTCTCCAACGCTTCTTGCAAGTACCGGTTGCAATTCCTGATGCACCATGGCTATACCTTTTTTCATAGCCTCATCAGGGTTGTCGATTGTTGTCTTTTCTCCGTCGATATAGATCTCTCCGGCATCCATCTTGTAAATACCGAAAAGACACTTCATAAGTGTTGATTTGCCGGCTCCGTTCTCTCCCATAAGTGCATGGACGGTACCGGGCCTAACTGCCAATTGTACGTTATCCAGTGCCTTTACACCGGGAAAGGACTTGGATACGCCCCGTAGTTCCAATTTGTACTCTGATGCCATATCGTGTCCCTTTCTACTTCCACTATCTATCTTGTGTTCCCTTTAAAAAGTGGTGCGGATGCCTGGCATCCGCGCCACCGTATGATGTATAAACAAAACCCGTGATATTCGGATTGCTCCGCTTTGCTCTCGCAATCCTACATACATTCAGAATTCGCACCATAGTGCTACTTCTTCATGTATGTTCGGTCTTCAAGGTCAATCAGTTATCTGTGCAAGCACAGAACTACTTGACTTTGAATCCCTATATCACTCACTTAAGTGAATCAAGAACTGACTGTGCGTTGTCAGTTGTAACCTTTACATAGTCACATCCGATGTAGTACTCGTTGCCTGCACCTGTGATGTAGTTGATAGCTGCATCAGCTGCACCGTGAGACTGAGCGATGTGATCGTTGAATACTGTACCTGTCATTGTTCCGGCAAGTACATCCTCAAGAGCCTCTGTAAGAGCGTCAACACCTACAAGGTAAATGTCCTCACCAACCTTACGTCCGGCTGCCTCGATTGACTGAAGAGCACCAAGTGCCATAGCATCGTTGTTGCAGAATACTACTTCTGTCTCAGGATTAGCTGAAAGTGCGTTGGCAACGAGCTGCTGAGCTGTAGCCTGATCCCAGTTACCTACCTCGTCATCAAGACACTCAACTGTCCAACCGGCATCCTCAAGAGCCTTAACTGAGAACTCTGTTCTGTACTGAGCATCAACGTTCTCAGGGTCACCCTCGATCATGATGTACTGGATCTTGCCATCGCCGTTGAGGTCAACCTTCTCCTGGCCGAGGTCAACGATGATCTCGCCCTGCATTGTTCCTGACTGACGAGCGTCACATCCAACATAAGTTACGTTCCAGTTATTAGCTGACCATCTTGCTTCCTCGTCAGCGTCTGGCTCACGGTTGATGTAAACAAGAGGGATATCAGCGCCAACTACGAGATCTGTAATTGTAGCAGCTGAAGATGAGTTAACGGGATTGATGATAAGAACATCAACACCCTGTGTGATAAAGTTCTGAATCTGGTTTGTCTGTGTTGCCTGGTCATTAGCACCATCAACGATTGTAATGTTGTCCTTTGAGAATCCCTGTGATACAAGGTAGTTCTCAAGCTCTGTTCTGAAGAGTGTCATGAAGTTATCAGCGAACTGATAGATACATACACCAACCTTCTTGTCTGCAAGATCAGCATTTCCTGCTGTCTCTGTTACTGCCTCAGCAGCTGTCTCTGCTGTCTCTGCAGCAGGAGCCTCTGTTGCTGTCTCTGCGGCAGGAGTCTCTGTTGCTGTCTCTGCAGCAGGAGCTTCAGTAGCTGAGTTTCCGCATCCTGCAAGCATTGCCATAGTCATTGCAGAAACTGTCAAAAGACTTACCAATTTCTTTTTCATTTGTAACATCCTCCTTAAAGTAAGTTATTGGAGCGTAGCTTAAGCAAAGCCCCAATGTTTGTTTACATGGATAATCTTATCAAAAGCATTTGTGCAAAAACATAGAGAATTCTTCTTTTTATCTTAGAAATCCTTTTGTTTTTTGTTCTTAATTGTGAGTTTTACACAATAAAAAACACTCCCTTTTGGTAACATTTACTTTACAGAAACGTTTTTTCAAAAAGGAGTGTCGTCATGTTGTAGTATTGTATGAAATTATCTGTTATTTTCACTCAATTTCAGTAGTGCCATCGTCATAGGTTATGACCCAGTAACCTTTGCCTGTACCGCAGTCTTCATGATACTGCTTGTCTACTATCACCGGTTCCTTCTGCGCAGGTTTGTCATCAAGGGCAACAGAATCGTTGTCAATATAAGTAATCTTATAATATGAAGCGGGTTTCATTTCAGTTTCTGCCTGGACATTTTCAGTATCCGGATTTTCATATTCTATCGGCTGTTCGGTTACAGTAACCACCGGTATATTGTCATCAGATACCATCCCGGACAGAAAATGTTTATATGCCGGCATCAGAGAATACAGCACTATGTTGAAAATAAACACACATGATATTGTCCCTGCAAATATGAATGTAAATGTCAGTACTTTCCTCATATCTTTTCCTCTTTAATAATTTACAGGATAGCTGGCTTCTTTTTTTATAGGCCCGGCCGGATAACTCTCGTAGGTCTGCTTGTAATATCCGCTTCCCTTCGCTCTTTGCATCTCAGCGTCAAATACATACCAGTTTCTTCCAACCTTGACTTCCGTCCAGGCATGTGGTGTTCTGCCGCCAAGAGCCGATGTCACTGTTCCGGTACATACCATGGCATCGTAACCAAGGCCTTTGGCTATATATGCAAATGCAGCAGCATATCCGTAGCAGTTGCCTTTATGTTCGCTCATGGTATTCATGGCATAGGAACCGGTCCAGTCTCCACTTGGAACTTCCATGCTTCTTTCATATACCACTGATTTTGCAAGATAATCAAAAGAAGCTTCAAGCTGCTCAGCCCGGGTCATGGAAAATGTGGTGCAAACGTTGACCAGATCTGCTGCCATCTTCATCAACTCTGAAGGAGGATCGACAATATCACCGTTTTCCAGAACCCATTTCACAGAGCCTGTCGAGTGGATAAAATGCTCTCCCGGAGCATCCCATTCCATACCATTTACAGATCCGTTGTCCTCTACTACTGCTACAATCTCCCTGCGAAGCTTTTCAGGCACCCCCGAGAGTGCGTTCTTACTTATTGAAACTACAGTGTTGGGAATATATGATGCCGAAAGAGCCGGTGGATAACACACAAGCTCTGTCTGCATCTTGTCGTAAAGGCATCCGCTGTAAGATGAATAAAACGGGTTATTCTTACTTACTGTAATGCACTTTAAGTGTCCCATTCCTCTGAAGGCCGTTGATGTGATCTCATATACATCACTTCCTATATGAATAGAAGTGATACTGTGATCAGGAAAACTTGAGTAATCTAGCACTTCATAATCACCGGCGCTTACTGTAAGGGAATTTGTACCGAGCATCAACAGAATCAAAATAAGCGATATTAATTTATGGCCATTTCTGAGGATTTTTGTCAGTATCATAATAGGTGTCTGTCTGCCCTCCCATAGGATTAGCATTACTATGTATCGGTTGTCCTGTTAACTGATAGTCACCATCAACATATCTCGGTCTGGTGTTAATAATGTCACTTTCAAATGCATATCCGTAATATTCTCTGAAGTCCTGCCTCTTGCCACCCCAGTTGGGATGTACTCCGTATCCTGCCCAGGATTTTATAGGATCTGCATAGGCCTCATGGTTGTCACAGACTATCTGGCACCATTGATCTTCCCATTTATTTGCATTTACATGGACCCATTTAAGCGGTGGGTATTCTGCCTTAATTCCTGCCAGAAAGTCCGCATACCATAATTGATCAAGATAATCAAGGATAAGGCCCAAAGCTCTGGTTGATCCGGCACATGTATACTCATGGCCGATAAAAACACCATATGCAGTTCTGTATAGCTTGTTGTTTGTACTTTCTACCTCATCCCGAGTCAGTTCCTTACCGGCTGCACAATATGCGTTTACAATACCTGTGGCATAGGCCACCATCTCTATCTGAGTTCCGCTGCCAAAATTATTAACACGATTATATACATGTCTTGCAAGCTGAAGGGCAACGCTCCTTGCCTCATTTTCCTGACGCCTGTTCATTCCACCGTTACTGTGGATCTCATCGGGAATAACCGACATTCCGTCCTTCTGCGTTTGTGTCTTTTGATATCTCGGAACAACATATTCAAATTTACTTCTGGAAGTTCTTGCCGCGGGATTTATAACCATGCTGGCTTCACGGTTCTCATCGAAACCGTGATCTACATAATGCTGATATAACGCAAACGGATTAGCTCCGATACCCGGATCTTCTCTCAAATCCTGGTAATTCAGGAAATAGCATAGTGCATTGAAATTTTTGCCATTATATGTTTTGTTAAATTTTTCAAGCGCAAGCATTGTATCTTCATCAATTTCTACGCTTGTTGTTGTGGGATCCTTGACTGTGGTTCCGTTAGGAGTCGGTGTTGGAAATGTCACGTTAGCTGTAGCATAAGACCTGAAAGGAAACAGTAAAGTCAGAATTAAAACCCCAAGCACAATACTCTCAGCTGCTTTAGCAATTCTTGTAAGTGTAGATCTGCAGAACATTTTTCGCCTCCGTCTAAAGATTTTTTGGCTAAAAAACACAACAAAAAAAGCCAACAAGATTTCATACATTAATCTTATCGGCTTAATTTTATGAATTGTTTATACTAATTTATATGTTTTCCGTTTTTTAAAACAAATATCGCACATACAAGACATAACAGCAATATAAACAGTCTTGCGTGCTCCGGTCTTCCGGAATCTGAGGTTTCTGACCTTCTGGCTCCCAGAACCTGAGGCTTAGCACTGTAAGTTGTTGCTGCCTCCAGACTGTTTGGGACTACATTACCGGTTGTGGCTGTTAATCCGGAATCTGTCTGCGTCACGGATACGATCGTAGAAGCATATGAGATTGCTACCCCATCACTGTTATCTGATGCTTTGACATTGCTTCCTGTATTCTCAGACTCTCCGTTTTTTGTATCTACAAGAATAAGTTGTCCGTTAACTTTGCTGATATTATAAAGATAATTAACGGAATTACCATTCTCATCAACTATATCAATACCGGCTATCTCATTGACCGACCTGCCGGCCCCGGTCTGACTACCGTTTATTACTACTCTCTCTATTCTGTGTCCTTCCATGAGTGAGCCGGAAGTGATTTCAAAGCTGTCATCCGTAAGGGTCTGTCCATCATCATTTTTGACTGTCGTACCTGCTTCTATAGTGATGTCTTTTGCCTTGATGCTTACGGTTCCCGTATTAGGAAGTACATTGAACTTGGCCGGAAGGATGTTTCCTGCAGAATCCCTGATTATGAAATCTGCCGCCGTCCTTAGCGGATGGTCCTCTGCATCATAGAAGACCACTTCCTGTGAATCTCCGGGATTGGTAACCCTGGCAAAGGCCTTGACTACATTTATCCAGAAATCCTGACCGCGATAAGAAAACTCTGTGCCAAGTCCCACATCAGCGTAGGACCTGGTTCCAATAAACCTTCCGTAGCACTCATACAGATAACCTATGATAGGATTTCCTGTCTCTTTGTCATGAATTACGATTTCAAAACCGCCTACTATATGCTCTTTGCCGTCAAACTCGATTTCCCTGCACTCTTTACCGTCTTCCAGAAAAAGAGCTCTGATCTCAATCGTAACATCCGGGATCGGATCCTCTGCGGGAACTTCTGCCGAGTCTTGAGCCGTGTCCTGCACCGGATTTTGAATAAGTTCTTCCTGCTGCACCGGCACTTTAGAAATATCAGTCTGATCTGAGCCCGAAGTCTTCCCAGTATCTGCAGTTGTCCCAGTATCCTTTGGTTGCCCGGGAAGTGTAGACTCTCCGGAGTCAGCTGTCTGTCCGGCCTTCTCGGTATCTGTCTTTTTATCAGCCTGACCCGGCTTCTCAGCATCTACCGGTTTCTCAGTCTGACCGGACTTTTCAGCATCTTCAGGCTTATCAATCTCTCCGGGTTCTTCCGGATTATCAGGACTATCTGCTTCTCCGGGTTCTTCCGGATCATCAGCTGTTTCCTGCGTTCTTTCTCTTATAACGCCGTCAACATGGATACCAACGTCAGCATTAGGATAACTTGTTGACGCAGATTTTATCACATACCATACCACATAGTGTCTGGACGGATCAAAATCTTCAACCTCGCCTCTGATATCCGATACTTGCGGGAGTTTATCCAGCATCTGTGAAACCCCGTTTGATGCTGTGAATCCGTCTGTCAAAAGAGATTCATCTGAGCCGTCAATCGCCCCGGTACTCGGAGAGTACCTAAATGATGACAGCGCACCATTCACTCTGATAGCTGATGAATACAAGTCTGTTGGGTAGTTTCCGGGTTCTGCCGGTATATCTGCCCCAATGCCTCTGCCTCTGATAAAGAAGCATACGTCCAGGTATTCCTCTTTATCATCAGTATCATCAGCCTGAATCTCTTCCTGCTCGTTATTTAATTCTTCTGCACCGGCAATAATGGTCATGCCCCTGTTCCCCAGCACGGCAATAAAGACTATCAATGCCATCAGAACGCTAAGTGCGCTTCCGGCAAAGCTTTTCATAACGAATTTCACTCCCATGATCTATATAAAACATACTGAAATATCATAACAAATAATCTATCATATCACTCATCATAATATGGCAATTTTTTGTTTATCAGAATATCTTCATAGCATCAGAAATGGATGACACACCGATTATCTCCACATCTTTAAAAGTGCTCTTAAGCTTGGACTCAAGGGCTCTTGGAACAATACAGGTCTTAAATCCGAGCTTTCTGGCTTCGGACACTCTGGCCTCAGCCATATTCACAGAGCGCACTTCTCCTGAAAGGCCAACCTCTCCAAATGCGATCACATCACCACTTATGGGCTTATTCTTGAAGCTCGAAATAAGCGCAAGGCATATTCCCAGATCAAGTGATGGCTCAGCAATCCTCATACCACCCGCAAGATTTACATAGGCATCAGACTCTCCCATCTGCAATCCGACCCTCTTTTCAAGAACTGCCATAAGAAGGTTAACTCTGTTGTAGTCGGTTCCATTTGCCTGCCTCTTGGGGAAGCCGAAATTACTCCTGCAGACAAGAGCCTGAATTTCTATAAGGATAGGTCTTGTCCCCTCAACCGAGCAGGTTACGATTGAACCACTGGCATTTTCAGGTCTTCCGTCCAGCATGAACTCCGATGGATTGGTCACTTCAACAAGTCCCTTTTCCTGCATCTCAAAAACACCGATCTCGTTGGTGGATCCAAAACGGTTCTTGACAGCACGTAAAATTCTGTAGGATGCATGCCTGTCACCCTCAAAATAAAGCACGGTATCAACCATATGCTCAAGAACTCTGGGGCCTGCCACCTGTCCTTCCTTGGTCACATGACCAACGATAAATATCGAGATATTCATGCTCTTGGCAATCCTAAGAAGAACCGATGTTGACTCTCTTACCTGAGAGACACTGCCCGGTGCTGAAGATACAACCTCATTATACATAGTCTGAATTGAATCTATTATGACAACAGAAGGTTTGGCCCTGGTTATGGCCTCTTCTATATTACCAAGATTGGTCTCACACATAAATTTCAGCTTGTCAGAAAAATCCCCTATTCTATTGGCTCTTAGCTTGATCTGTCTGAGGGACTCCTCACCTGAAATATATAATATATCCCGTCCGTCAGCTGAAATATTGCCTGCCACCTGCAAAAGAATTGTGGATTTACCTATACCGGGGTCTCCTCCCACAAGTATAAGAGACCCCCTGACCAGTCCTCCACCAAGGACTCTGTTCAGTTCCCCAATATGCGTGTCATATCTCTCCTCGTCATTCATCTCAATGTCTGACAGGGATTTGGGTGCCTCATATGCTCCGGACTGCGCCTGTGCAGCACTTACACCCTTAGTAGCTTTAGCCGCAGGTTTAACTGTTTCCTCAACAAATGTATTCCATTCCCTGCACCCCGGACACTGTCCCATCCATTTGGATGATTCATACCCGCAATTCTGGCAGAAAAATACAGATTTGATCTTTGTAGCCATTTATCCTCCACATCCCCAATAAACTAAAAAGAGCTTTCCTGTAAGGGAAAGCTCTAAAATGTTATTTTGTTATTTACAGACCTTGACCTCTACAGGGCCCTCGCCTGAGAGTTCCACGCTGATGTTCAGCTTGCCTCCAAGATTTGTTGCCATCTTGCCGATGCTGTTTCCACCAACGGATACACTGTATTCAGTGTTCTCCAGAAGTCCTAATGTGATCTGTGCATCATTATCACCTTCAACACTAAACTCCACTCCGTTGTCTGTCTCCTTAAATCCTGTGACAGCAGTTCCGGGAACTGATTCATAAACAAAGTTTTCATTGCTCTCGAGCTTCGTTATATCCTTGTAGGTCTTTACCTTGAGAATATTACCGTTGTGCTCAAAATTCTCCAGCTTCTTCTTTTCCGGAAGCTTGTAATTGCCAAAGCTTATAGTGCCATCACTTTCAGCTTTGATCAACTGTTCTACGACAGCCATAGTAGCCCTCCTAAGCATGTTGCACTTTTTATAAGTAACTCATATATAAAGTATATCCTACTCCGACACATTATTAAATTAAAATTTTCTTATTTTTTAGCCGGTTTTTTTGTAGTCTTCTTAACAGGCTTTTTTGTGGTAACTGTGGACTTTGTCTTAGTTGCAGACCTGGCTTTGGTGGTCTTTACGGACACCTTTTTTACAGATGAGCTCTTGCCGTCCTTGCCGACAAAGACAATCTTGTCATCCTTAAGAGTTACCGTCACATCCATTCCTGCCTTGATATTGCCCCTGAGGAGTTCCTCTGCCATCGCATCCTCAATGGTCGACTGGATGGCTCTCTTAAGAGGTCTTGCACCCATCTTGGCATCTGAATACTTAGCAACAAGATGCTTCTTAACAGCAGGAGATATTGTGAGGTTTATATCCAGCTGAGTCTTGCATCTCTTGGCCAGATTGGATGAAAGAAGAGTAACGATATCCATCATCTCTTTTTCGGTCAGAGTATGGAATACCATGATCTCATCAATACGGTTGATGAACTCCGGTTTAAAGAGCTTTTTGACCTCATCCATTACTCCGGACTTCATGTCCTCGTAGTCTCTCTTGGCATCTGGACCTGAGCCAAAGCCAAGCTTCTTGGGATCTACAATCCTCTGAGCTCCGACATTGGATGTCATGATAAGGATGGTATTCTTAAAGCTTACCTTCCTGCCCTTAGAATCCGTGATATGTCCGTCATCAAGCACCTGAAGCAGGATATTGAATACATCAGGATGTGCCTTCTCAATCTCATCAAAAAGAATAACTGAGTAAGGGTGACGACGTACCTTCTCAGACAGCTGACCGCCATCATCAAATCCCACATATCCGGGCGGTGATCCGATCATCTTGGATACCGAATGACCTTCCATGTACTCTGACATATCAACTCTTATAAGAGCGTTCTCATCACCGAACATGGCCTCTGCCAGGGCCTTGGACAATTCTGTCTTACCTACACCTGTAGGTCCCAGGAAAAGAAATGATCCAATAGGCCTGTTGGGATCCTGAAGCCCTACTCTTCCTCTTCTGATAGCCTTGGATACAGCCTTGACAGCATCCTCCTGTCCGATAACTCTCTTGTGAAGGACAGATTCAAGTTTAAGAAGCTTCTCTGTCTCTTTCTCGGCAATCTTCTTAACAGGGATTCTGGTCCATTCAGCCACAACCTCTGCAATATCATTTTCATTTACAATAAATCCCGATGTCTGATTTTTCTTTTTCTCAGCATTTCTGACCTTCTGAAGCTTGCCAAGAAGCAGATTCTGCTGTTTGTTGTAGGCACCGGCCTTTTCAAAATCACTTTCCTTAAGGGCAGTCTCTATGCTGATATCAAGGTCCTTGATCTGCTGCTCAAGGTCTTTTACCTTGGATGAAACACCCATAGTGCGTAGTCTGACCGCCGAAGCCGCCTCATCAATAAGGTCAATGGCCTTATCAGGAAGGTTTCTATCGTTGATATATCTCTCAGAGAGCTCCACGGCAGCCTTAATAGCCTCAGGTGTTATTGTAACCCTGTGGTGCTCCTCATACTTACTGACAATACCCTGCAAAATCTCAGTGGCCTCTTCCTTGGTGGGTTCATCCACATTGACAGGCTGGAATCTCCTCTCAAGAGCTGCATCCTTCTCAACATACTTGCGGTACTCAGTGATCGTAGTCGCACCGATCATCTGTATCTCGCCTCTTGCAAGAGATGGCTTTAAAATATTGGAAGCATCGATCGCACCCTCTGCGCCACCGGCGCCGATAAGTGTATGCATCTCATCTACAAAGAGGATGATATTGCCATCATCGGCCACTTCCTTGATGACCTTCTTGATCCTCTCCTCAAATTCACCTCTGTACTTGGATCCGGCAATCATTCCCGAAAGATCGAGAGTAACAAGTCTCTTGTTCTGCACTGTAAGCGGAACGTCGCCGGAGGCAATCCTCTGGGCAAGACCTTCCACAACAGCAGTCTTACCTACACCCGGTTCACCGATAAGACATGGATTATTCTTGGTTCTCCTGGAGAGGATCTGGATAACTCTCTTTATCTCCCTCTGCCTTCCGATTACAGGATCGAGCTTGCCTTCCATAGCAAGCGCTGTCATATCACGGCTGTACTGAGCCAGGATTGAAGCTTTCTTGCCGGCCTTGGGTGACATTGTCTTTTTGCCAAGATCCTCTTTTACCAGATTGGGGTCCTCACCCATGGCTGCCAGAGTCTCCGCATATATTTTCTGAGCCGGCACATTGAGGGTGCTGATAAGCCTTACAGCTACATTCTCCCCTTCCTTGATAAGTGCAAGAAGAATATGCTCTGTTCCTGTCTTGTTGGCATGGAAGCGTTCTGCAAGCTTGTGTGCTTCCTCAAGAACCTTCTCTGCCCTCGGAGAAAATCCGTCTCTGTCGAGGGTCCTGACATTGCTGTCCGGCACGATCAGATCCCTTATCATATCCATCATCCTGTTCTCATCGATCCCATTATCAATAAGAATCCTGGATGCCACACAACCATCCTCAAGAATAAGTCCCATGAGGATGTGCTCGGTACCTACGTAATTGAGTTTGAGTGTTCTGGCTGTCTTCTTGGCGAGCTTAAGAACATCAGCTGCCATTGCTGTAAATTTAGATTCCATATATTAATCCTTTCTGTTAAAGGTTTGTGTTTGCTTCGTAATTGTCATAAAGTTCATCTACCAGTGAATGGATATCATCTCTTCCGATACCCTTACATATTCCCCTGGCAAGCACCACTGCCAGTTCTTCTCTTGCTTCCTTAAGTGCCTTGAGCTTGTTGATATCGATGGCTATGACAGCTCCCCTTCTCCTGTCGATCTTGACAAATCCGTCCTGCTGAAGAATTGAGTAGGCCTTGTTGACCGTATGCATATTGATGCCGATAGTCTCAGCCAGCTGTCTCACACTTGGAAGCTGCTCTCCCTCTCTGAACTGAGACGTTGCAATTCCCAGTATAATCTGATTACAGAGCTGGACGTAAATCGCTTCATCACTGTTAAAATCAATTTCAATTATCATTTCGATCTCCCTGATAAAGAAGTTCTGCCTGGTGTGACACATTTAGTATAACACATATTACAGATTTTTCCTACTTCGGAAGAAAATCCCGTAAGTGTGCTGCATATGCCCGCATTCGCCACAGACTTCTGCCTGAGGCAGTTCCTTGTGCAAGCTTTTTTCATGTCCCAATCATGGATATGCAGCTATTTGCCACAAATGGAATTCCATTTTCATTTCCGGCAAGTAAACAAACTGTGCATAGTGACAAAATCCCCTCCGCGCTATGCGGAGGGGATTCCATCAGACAGATTATCTGTCACGCTTTTCATTTATCATCATCAAGATCAAGGAACTCAAACTCAAAATCATCTTCATCTCCGATGAAGTTCTTAGCCTTACGTCTTGGTGCCTCTTCTCTTCTTGACTGCTCTGCTTCAGCTCTTTCAGGTCTTCTTGTAGAGCGCTCCTGTGCATCATCTCTTACAGGCCTTCTTGCAGGTCTGTCTTCAGGATTTCTCCTTGACTGACGTTCCTGACGTTCTTCATCGTACTCTGCTGATCTTCTTGGTCTTGCAGGCCTCTCCTCAGGCTCTTCTTCTCTTCTTGCCCTTGAAGATCTTACATTCTCTTCTCTTGAAGCTCTTACATTCTCTTCTCTTGAAGGTCTTACTGTTCTCTCTTCAGCAGCCTGCCTTCTAACAGGTCTGCGCTCTTCCTCTTCATCATCATCGTCATCACGTGCTCTTCTTCTGGAAGTCTGTGAATAACGATCATACTCTTCATTTTCGTCCTCATCATCTTCATAATAGAGTGAATCGCGAAGCTTAAGAGCAAGAAGGATAAGTCCTACTACAAGTGCAGCAATTACTACTGCAAGGATGATAAGAATTGTCTTGTAATTGTTATTTGATTTAACGAGCTTGCTAACCTCATCACTGCTCTTAGCTGCATCAATGAGTTCATTAACCTTTACTCTGTAACCCTCAATGTTGTCATAGAGGTACCATACTGCGCCGTTTTCACCGTCCTCAAGGTATACAAGTGAATAATGTCCGTCACCTGCATCACTGGCTGATTCCGTCTGCTGGCTCTCCTCCGGCTGCTCCTCTGCAGGAGCCTCTGCGTTCTCTCCCTCGCCCTCTACGGCTTCAGATGCCTCACCACCCTCAGGAGTCTCTGTAGTCTCTGCAGGAGCTGCCTCACTAACCTCTAAAAGGTCACTTCTGATAAATCCTGTCTTATTGCTGCTTCCAAATGTAACCTGATACCATGTCTTGTTGTCTGAATCTGTTGCCTCGCCTGTAATTGTAACGGTATCGCCTTTTGTTACCTTACCAACTGAATTGTAAGCTGTACCTGCACCTTCACGAACATTTACGCTGTCCTGAGTGATAGTTGCGGGTCTTGCTTCTGTAGCTGTTGCTGTTGTTGCAGGGAGTGACGCTGCAGCAGCATTGCTCTCTGTAGTATTGGTGGTTGTAGTTGTTGTAGTCTCAGCTTTGGCCGATGAATCTCCGGACTTCTTGATAAGATCACTTCTTACATAGCCTTTTTCGGTCTTGTTGACACGAATTTTGTACCACACATATCCCGAAGCATCTGTTGCCTCATCGATGATCTCTACAGTATCTCCCTCTCTTAAACTGGAAATCTGAGATGCTGTTGTGCTGGCTTCTGATCTTACCTTAACATTAGATGTAGCAACAGTTCCGGTAGTCTCTGTATAGGCAAACGCCTGTACTCCCATTGACACGAATATAGTCGCTGATAATACGGCTGAAAGGCCGAGCGACATCAGTCTCTTTCCTATTCTTTTCATATTTTACTCCTCCATTTCATCAATCGCCTTACCAATGTCATGACGCATGTATTTATTGTCAAAGTCTACCCACTCTGTAGCCTCATAAGCCTTTTTGCGAGCCTCTGAGAGAGTGTCACCTTTAGCTGTGATGCCGAGCACTCTGCCACCGTTTGTAACAATGCCTTCAGGTGTGAGCTTTGTTCCTGCATGGAAACAGTAATATCCGTCCTTGTTCTTGAAATTCTCAAGTCCTCTTATGAGCTTGCCCTTCTCATAGCTGAGAGGATATCCGTCACTGGCGAGTACAACGCATACTGCTGCCTTGTCTTCAAATTCAAGATCAAGGTCAGAGAGTGTACCGTCTATGCAGGCATTACAAACATCAATTATATCAGTTTTAAGTCTCGGAAGCACTACCTGAGCCTCCGGGTCACCAAATCTTGCATTATATTCAAGAACCTTAGGGCCATCCTCGGTCAGCATAAGTCCGAAGAAAATAACTCCCTTGAACTCTCTTCCCTCTTTGGCCATAGCTTCTACAGTTCTGCCGTAGATATTGTCGCGACAGAACTTGTCAATCTCATCAGTATAGAACGGACTGGGTGAGAAGTTACCCATACCGCCCGTGTTGAGTCCTGTATCCCCATCCCCTGCTCTCTTGTGATCCTGAGCGCTGGACATGAGCTTGTATGTCTTACCGTCCACAAATGACAGAACAGAAACCTCCCTGCCTGTCATGAACTCTTCGATTACCATGTGATTGCCGGCATCTCCGAATTTCTTGTCTTGCATTATCTGCTTAACACCGGCCTTCGCTTCATCAAGGTCCTGGCAGATAAGAACTCCCTTGCCAAGAGCAAGACCATCAGCCTTAAGAACAATCGGGAATTTGGCGTTCTCGAGATATTTAAGTGCTTCTTCTGCATTATCAAATGTCTCATAGGCAGCGGTAGGAATGTTGTACTTCTTCATAAGATCCTTGGAAAAAGCTTTACTTCCTTCAAGGATTGCTGCATTTTTACGAGGGCCGAATACCCTGAGCCCCTCTGCCTCAAATGCATCTACAATACCGCCAACAAGCGGATCGTCCATTCCAATTATGGTAAGATCGATCTCTTTCTCTTTTGCAAAAGAAGTGAGCTTATCAAATTCCATTGGAGTAATGGGCACACATTCGGCAAGCTCCGCAATTCCGCCGTTGCCCGGCGCACAGTATATCTTGTCTACCTGAGGTGATCTAGAAACCGCCTCAGCTATTGCATGCTCACGTCCGCCTCCGCCAACAATCAAAACTTTCATCAGAAAACTGTCTCCTCTTCATAACCTTCAATAAATACTCTGTTTTCCCTGATCTGAACTTTATTGTTGGCAATCAGATCAATTGCCATCGGAAGAATCTTCCATTCAGCCTGCTCCATGATCCTCTTCTGAAGAGTCTCGGGAGTATCATCCTGTCTGATCATTACAGGCTTTTGTAAAATGATAGGTCCTGTATCGGTGCCCTCATCCACAAAGTGAACGGTTGCCCCTGAAACTCTTACACCTCTCTCCAAAGCCTTCTCGTGAACTTTAAGGCCATAATAGCCCGTTCCGCAGAAGGAAGGGATAAGCGAAGGATGGATGTTTATTATCCTGCCTTCATAAGCTCTGACAACAATATCCGGAATAACAACAAGACACCCCGCCAGTACGATCAGATCCGGATCAGCATCCTGAAGGATCTGCAAAAGAGCTTTATTGAAGTCCTCTCTGTTATCAAACTCCTTAGGGCTCTTGCAAACACTCTTTATACCGGCTTTCCTGGCTCTTTCAAGAGCATAAGCATTGGGATTGTTGCTGTATACCAGACAAATCTCCGTATTGGTAATAGTTTTATTCTCTATAGCATCGATAATAGCCTGAAGGTTAGTACCTCCCCCAGACACGAGAACCGCTATTCTCATACTCGTACCTCTTATACCAGTTCAGCGCACTTCTCGCCGCTCTCACATGAGCCTACTACCCATGCCTTGTCTCCTGAAGCCTCAATAGCCTTCAGAGCAGCCTCTGCGTCTTTCTTATCAACTGCAAGAACCATTCCCAGTCCCATATTGAAGGTGTTGTACATCATCTTCTCATCAATTCCGCCCTTTTTCTGCATAAGCGGGAAGATAGGCGGAATGTCGTAACTGTCTTTTTTGATCACTGCCTTGATCCCATCCGGAAGCATTCTCGGAATATTCTCGTAGAATCCGCCACCGGTAATATGTGAGCAGCCCTTAACTTTGACACCTGAAGTCTTTAGTGACTTCATCATCTTTACATATATTCTTGTGGGTGTAAGAAGACACTCGCCAAGAGTCTGGCCAAGTTCATCATAATAAGTCTCAAGATTTTCTTTGGTCACATCAAAGACCTTACGAACCAGTGAAAATCCGTTGGAGTGAACGCCACTGCTTGCAACTCCTATAAGTACATCGCCGGCCTTAATGCTGCTGCCGTCTATCATATCTTTTCTGTCAACAACGCCTACGGTAAATCCGGCAACATCGTACTCATCCTCAGGCATAAGGCCGGGATGCTCAGCTGTCTCACCACCGATAAGTGCGCAATCGGACTGCTTGCAGCCCTCAGCAACACCCTTTACGATTGCTGCAATCTTCTCAGGAATATTCCTTCCGCAGGCAATATAGTCAAGGAAGAATAATGGCTCACCACCGGCGCATGCAACGTCGTTTACGCACATTGCAACCGCATCAATTCCGATAGTGTCGTGCTTATCCAGAAGAAATGCCAGCTTGATCTTAGTGCCGACACCGTCTGTTCCCGATAAAAGTACAGGATCCTCCATATTCTTGATCGCAGCCATGGAAAAGGCTCCCGAGAATCCGCCAAGCCCGCCTAAAACCTCGGGCCTGTTTGTCTGTTTAACATAATCCTTGATAAGTTCAACTGATTTGTAGCCTGCTTCTATATCTACTCCGGCTGATTTGTAATCCAGTGCCATCATTCACTCCTCATAATTCTTATTTGTAATTCTTGTATCCGACTTCCTGCAGCTTCTTGTCCTTGGCTACAACCGCATCCTTAAGAGATGCTGAATAATCCTTGAGTTTTCCAAGAAGTTCATCATCAGATGTTGCAAGGATCTTAGCAGCAAGTAATCCCGCATTTGCCCCGCCATTAATTGCGACGGTGGCAACAGGAATGCCTGAAGGCATCTGTACTATACTGTACAGAGAATCTCTTCCTCCCAGGGAAGTCGTGTGCATTGGTATTCCGATAACGGGCATCGGAAAAATCGCAGCGCACATACCGGGCAAATGAGCTGCCATGCCTGCTCCTGCTATTATAACTTTAAAGCCCTTTTTCTCAGCTGACCTTGCGTATTCAAAGAACTCATCAGGCTCTCTGTGCGCAGAAATTATACGCATCTCATACGAAATCCCCAGCTGATCAAGAACATCTGCTGCCTTACTCATTACGGGCATATCTGAATCACTGCCCATTACAATTCCTACTTTTGGCATTGTATCCTCCTATATTTAGTCACACGTATCATAACATAATACTAAATATTGTGCCACTAAAATCTTACAAAAAAATTAACATTTACGCCTGCAAAAATCCCGGTCACATAAAGCCCAAAACCAGCAAAAATACGATAAAAATAATGGATAAAAGGTTTAGTATGATTCCAAGATTAGGAAAAAGCTTGAAAATATCTCGTTCAAATCTTGACATTATTCCGAGTATAATTCCCGCAACAGAAAAAATGGCCGCAACTAAAGCCGCTGCGGCGTATCTGATCTGCGCCTGGCCTCCGTCCCTGTAGGTAAAAACGACGGAAACAACCAGTGCCGTAACAGATATACATCCCAAGATTGCGGACATAACGCCTTTCTCGGGATGCCTGTTATCGGTAAACATATAACGGTCTCTGACCGGTTCGAATTTTTTAATACGAAACTTGAACTTTTTCATATCAGAATATAATTTTCTTTCTTGATGCAAGGAGTTTAGCTCCGCTGATGATAAGAAGAACTCCTGTTGCAACTCCTACAATTATTGAGATGATTCCGAAAGCGATGTTAAGTGCTCCGGATCCTCCCAAAACCTTATATACATGCTCGTCCATAATGACCTCCTGTATTATTTAGCGCCGTACTCAGCGTAGTATTCATCAATAGATTTCTTGATCTCTTTTGTCAAAAGAACTTCTCCGTCTATTGGTCTGTTGTAGAGATATTCAACAACGTCTGACATATTCACGATCGCATGAGCCCCAAAGCCGTATCTCTCCTTGATCTCATCAAGAGCGCTCATGTCGGAATCCTGACCCTTTTCCTGTCTGTTAAGCGAAACCATAAGTCCTACGATATCGCAGTCAGCCTGAGCCTGAATGATAGGAACAGTCTCTTCGATGGATTTACCGGAAGTTGTAACATCCTCAATGATCAGAACCCTGTCGCCGTCACGAAGCTTGGATCCCAAAAGGATTCCCTTATCTCCATGGTCCTTGATCTCTTTTCTGTTAGAGCAGTATCTGATCTCTCTTCCGTAGAGTTCGCTGATGGCAACGCTTGTTACAACAGCCAGCGGAATTCCCTTGTATGCAGGTCCGAAAAGCACATCAAACTCAAGACCATAGGTATCATGGATCGCTCTTGCATAGTACTCACCAAGTTTTCGAAGCTGAGAACCTGTTACATAAGCTCCGGCATTCATGAAAAACGGAGACTTGCGTCCGCTCTTAAGTGTGAACTCCCCAAACTTAAGAACATTGCTGTCCACCATAAACTCAATAAACTCTTCCTTGTACCTCTCCATAACTATACTCTCCTTTGTAATGCATCTTCAATGTCTTTTTTCATATCAAGAGCAGCTGCTCTTGCAGCTTCTCCGACTCGTCCGTCTGAAAATTCCTTGTACGCATCACTCTTCCATGCAGCAATTATACCTCTTGAAGAGTTAACGATGGCTCCGAGGCCGTCTTTGTTAAAGAAATGAACCAGGTCTTTTCCCTTACCACCCTGAGCTCCATAGCCCGGAACAAGTATATAGGCCTTAGGCATTATCTCTCTTAATATCTTACCCATCTCGGGATAGGTTGCGCCTACAACCGCACCGACATTACTGTATGCACCGTCCATGGAGTCAAGTCCCCATTTGTCAACCTGCTCTCCGACAACCTCATAGAGCGGCTTACCATCTATAAGTCTGTCCTGGAACTCGCCACTGGAGGGGTTTGAAGTCTTAACAAGCACAAATATGCCCTTGTCAGCGCTGTTACAAACATCTATGAAAGGCTTAACGCCGTCTGATCCAAGATAGGGATTTACTGTGGCGAAATCTGCATCGAAGCCGCTGAATGTAGAATCCCCGATTTTAACTCCTCCCAAATGAGCCTGTGCATATGAAAGAGATGTTGAACCTATATCACCTCTCTTGACATCCGCAATTACCACAAGGCCTTTTTCCTTACAGTAATCAACTGTTTTCTTGTAAGTAATAAGTCCCGGTATACCAAGTTCCTCATACATCGCTATCTGAGGCTTAACAGCCGGAACAATGTCACATATACTGTCAACGATCTCCTTGTTATACTGCCAGAAGGCTTCAGCTGCGCCTTCAAGGTTCTTGCCTTTTTCTTCGAAACATTTGTCCTTGATCCTGTCCGGGATATAATCCAGCTTCGGGTCAAGCCCCACTACAATCGGAGCATTAGTCTTTTGAATCTTGTCAATAAGTCTGGAGATCATGAAATTTACCTTTTCCTTTTTAATTATTAGATTTGTTCCTGTTTTCAAGAACCGTAAAAAAGTCATCAATTGCGCCGATAAGCTTTTCTTTGGGCATTGATTTCAAAAGATATTTGGCAGGCTTTAGGCTTACGACCTTCATTACGCTTTCCTTGTCATCCTTGGCTGTAAGGAAAATAACAGGAATATTCCTTAGAGTAGGGGTCTCTCTGATCTCTTTGAGCACATCGGGTCCGCTCATGACGGGCATCTCATAGTCCAAAAGAATGAGGTCCACCGGATTCTGCATCAAAAAGCTCATAGCTATCTTACCTGAGCTTGCCATATATACGTGATACTTGACCGAGAGCCATGTTCTCATCATTCTGAGCATCGCTCCGTCGTCATCTATGATAAGCACTTTTTTCCTGAGGCTTTCGTCCACTGCACTGTAATCAAATACTACGTTAAGATCCTGTACAAGGAGTTTGACATCAAGAGGTCTTAGATATGTTTCCTGGATCTTTTCCTTGGGAATTATACACATTGCAAGGTCGAGCTCCTCTTTGTTACCGATAAGGTAAAGCATGAATCGCTCTGAATCGATTGCTTCATTGAGATACTTCAGAACACTGATATGGTCCTCAGTAAAATCCCCGAGATACAGAACGTAAACCTTGGGTCTGTCCGCCATCTCACTGATTGAACTCTTACTGGGGCCTGCAGTCTCTACCTGGAAATCCTCTTTGCGAAGTCCGATCATTATTGCATTTATCATAAAACTCTTTTGTATTCCGATAAGCAATACTCTTTTGTCCATCCGCCAGCGCCTCTCACTTATATTTACTCTACAATATATTTAAAAGTCCATCCCTGTCAACTGCTGCCATAAGTCTTTTTACTTCGTGGTATTTGTTCCTGTATTCCGCAGGAATGCTGTAATCTTCCAGCATTTTCATAATATCATCCGCACTGTCGAAGTATGATGCCGATACAAATTCTTTTATCGTAGCGAAGGCATTTTCCAGCTCTTCAGGTGATATTTCGGTTTTTTTGTCTTCATCTTCCTTAAAGAGCGGTTCAAGTCTTCTGTTATAACTTCTGTACATAGCAAGAAGATCCGGAGTCAACATTCTTATATTATCAACATCTGCGTTGTTTCCGCAACTCTCAAGAAATTCCGCTTTTTCCGCAAGATCAAGAGCTCCGATTGCCCTTGCCGAGCTCTTTAGGCCATGAACGTAAATGGTATAATTCTTAATATCATTTTCCATCTCATAGCGCTCAATAGCACCGGATCTCTCATCGATAGACAGCCAGAAGTCCTTCATTACATCTCTTGCCAGAGCTGCTGATCCGCATCTCTCAATGGCGGCATTTATGTCCACGCCTGTTATCTTCAAAAGATCCTGAAATGCAATCTTATCCTCTTTGTCCGTTTCGGCACCCGCAGAGATGAACCCCTCATCTGAAGATCTCATAACCATGTCTTTTGGCAGATAAAGGAGGATCATTTCCTCAAGCTTCTCCGGATCCACCGGTTTTGACATATAATTTGCAAATCCCTCACCCAGGTACATTTCCCTGGAGCCGGAGATTGCATTGGCTGTAAGCGCCACAACCGGTGTATTCTTATTAGGATTGTCAGGCATCTCTTCCATGGCATGGAAGGTCTGGATTCCGTCCATTTCAGGCATTCTGTGATCCAAAAAGATTATATCGTATTTATTGTTTTTTACCATCTCAAGTGCATCCATACCACTGATTGCAGTATCCACCTGC
Source organism: uncultured Butyrivibrio sp. (assembly GCA_946623755.1). GTDB lineage: Bacteria > Bacillota > Clostridia > Lachnospirales > Lachnospiraceae > Butyrivibrio. The sequence continues at coordinate 49,511 of CAMORK010000002.1, forward strand.
ATTCTGGTCTGTTTTAAGAGGCCCTTGATAACAGTAAGATTAGTTTTCGTATCGTCAACCACAAGTATCCTGGCGTTTTCCGCGTGGAAGCTCTCCTGATATACCCCCATTGCTTTTTGGACTTCACCGGCCTTCTGAGTGAAATCTCCGACAGGCTCCCAGTCCACAACCCGTTGTTTTATAGCAAAAGAGAAGACGCTTCCCTCGCCATACTTACTGCTGACATCCAGTTTGGAGCCCATAAGTTCAAGAAGCGAAACCACAATATTTATACCAAGGCCCGATCCCTCAATAGTCCTGTTCTTTTTGGCATCTATTCTCTCAAAAGCAGACATGAGTTTATCCATGTCTTCTTCCCTGATACCTATTCCGGTATCACGGACACTTATCTTTAGCATGATATCCTGAACATCATCATATTCAGGATTCTCAGGTTCTACTTCCTCATAGTCAACATCAAGCACAACAGATCCGACCTCTGTATACTTGACAGCATTGGTAACAATGTTCAGTATACACTGCTTTATCCTGATCTCATCGCCAAAAAGAATATGCGGGATTTTCTCGTTAACATTGATGGAAAGATCAAGATTCTTTTCCCTTGCTCTTACATCAGACATATTAAAGAGGTCGTTGAGCAGCGATCCGAGCTCGTATTCCACCGGAATGATCTCCATCTTGCCGGCTTCTATTTTGGAGAAGTCAAGGATATCGTTGATCAGTGCCAGAAGAGTCTTACCTGATCCCTGAATATCTCTGGCATACCCCAGTATTGTATCATCTGTAGACTCCCTGAGGATCATTTCATCAAAGCCCAGAACAGCATTGATAGGAGTTCTGATCTCATGCGAAATGGCAGACAGGAATCTGGATTTGGCTTCGTTGGCTGATTTGGCTATCTGGAGCTGATCTTCAATGTTCTGTCTGGCCTTAACCAGTTCAATGTACTCCACAAGCCTGTACACAGTGAGGTCAACAGCATGATACAGCCCTTCAATTTCATCTTTGGTCCTGATGTCAAGGTTGTGAACCTCATCAACTGCCGCATTCAGATTATTGTCATTGGAATTGTAAATACTTGACACAGCTTTGGACAACACCCTGATCGGCCTTGCAATTCTCCACTGGGCATATCTGTTTACGAAAACAGCCATTGGAATGACAATGACAGAAATCAGCATGGCCAGCTGAATGCTGAATTTATAATCTATCCGTCTCTGTCCTGATACCTGTTCATTAAAATATGTTGTTTCATCCTGGAACACGCCTTCCATCTCACGGCTGACGATCAGTTCCATCCTGTCTGCGCTTCCAACATCCCTCAGTGAATTCTCCCTCACCGACTGTTCCAGGTTAGAATCGTTTTTTACAATCGGCAAAATGGTATTGGAAGCAAGCTCTGCTGATATTCCGATTACCAGAGCTTCAAAAATAATGATATTCATAATGATAAGGCTGATCCTGGAAGTTGATTCCACAGTATATCTCTCATCTTCGGAGAGCTTGGAAGGATCCACATAGTATTTGCCGTTACCAAATAAAAGTTTAATCTTATCAGGAAGTTTTTTGAATATTAAATAGACAATAAAGCTGCTTAAAAGACATCCCGGCAGCTCATTTAAAAAAAAGAGCAACTGCTGCTCCGGTGAAATAGCAGCAATTCCTTCATCACTAAGCAGTATAAGAATGATACCCCAAAAGTTACCGACCAGTATCTGCAGGAAAACAGATGCCAGAAAGGTTTTATGCTTTTTGGCATAGAACCCTCTTCTGGCAAACAAATCCACGACGCACACCACAAGAAGGTACACAAATGTCATATATGAAAAAGAGCTGCTGACATAAGACCTGTGAAGAAACACCAGAAGGACGCATGTCATCCCCGGAATGTTACCGCCGAGAGCGGTAACAATTACCAGGGGAATATATCTGACTGCATATAAAAGTCCGGCAGTAAAATAGCCTGATCTTTCAACATAGAGTACGTTTTCGTTGTACAGTATGATAAAAGCTGCAGTAAGCAGCACCATCAGAGCTGTTATGATTCTCTTTATGATCTGTTTCGGATTTCGGGGTCGTTTGAACATTCCGGCTATTTCCATATATGGCACCCTCAGTATTACATATGACCGTCTCTATGCATCGAAAACTTATCCATAGGATAATTCTTGAGATTTTCCAAAACTTTTCTGTCATCCGCTTTTGCAAGAAGAGCTTCTCTCGGCTTATTGATATCGCTGATATTCTTGTGCCTTGAAGGTCCTCCTACACAGCCTCCGGGACAAACCATACCTTCGATGAAGTCCTCTGGAAGCTTGCCAACCTTAAGAAGCGTGAGAGCTTTTTTACACTCTGCTCCGCCGGCTGCTCTGTGGAGCTTGATACCCTCGGTATCTTCTCCTCTCTCATGCATACATTCGATAACAGCATTTGCAACTCCGCCACTGGCTGCGAATCTCTTTCCCCAGATTGAAGACTCCTGATAATCCTCAGGAACAGGCTCAAATTTGGCATCCCTGGATCTCATAAGAGCCCGGAGTTCTCCATAGGTTACAACATAATCCGCATTGTCCGGAACTGATTTATCCTGAGCCTCAGATTTCTTGGCGATACATGGTCCGATAAATACCGTCACACATCCGGGTCTTGTTGCCTTCAGATATCTGGAAATAGCACACATCGGAGAAACAGTGGATGACATGTTCTCCTTGTACTGCTCAGGGAAATGCTTCTTTAACATATTGATGAATGCAGGACAGCATGAAGTTGTCATCTTTCTGCCTTCTTTGTATGCCTCAGACCACTCTGCAGACTCATAGGCAGCTGTCATGTCACCGCCAAGTCCTACTTCTACCATATCTGCAAAACCAATCTTTTTAAGCCCTTCCCTGATGGAACCCATGGTGATCTCCTCACCGAACTGTCCCTCAGTCGCAGGTGCACACATTGCGATAACTTCTTTACCAGCCTTGATCTCTTTAATGATATCTACCAGGAAGGTCTTGCTTCCGATAGCTGCGAAAGGACAGCTGTGGATACAATGGCCGCACTGTATGCACTTATCCTCGTCAATCTTGCAATATCCGTACTCATCGTAGGTAATTGCGCCTACAGGGCAAGCCTTCTTGCAAGGTCTCTCAAGGTGAACGATAGCGTTATAAGGACACGCATTGGCACACATTCCGCACTCCTTGCACTTGGCAGGATCGATGTGCATATGTGTATCACCCGGTGTGATAGCTCCGAATTTACAGGAACTAAGACATGCCTTACCCATACAGAATCTGCAGTTATCTGTTACCGAATATGCGGCAATAGGACACTCGTCACAGGCCGGATCGATAACCTGAACAATATTCTCGGATTCAGGATTGTAGCTGGGAGCCTTGGCATTTGCCAGATTGATCCTCTGCCTTACGATCTCCCTCTCCTTATATACGCAGCAACGATACTCGGGCTTGGGTCCCGGTATCATCTTGAGCACAAGCTGCTCAATGTGCTCCTGGTCATTTTCACCATTCCACTCCAGTCTGCACACTTCCTCCATGATCTTGTGCTTGAAGCTGTTCATACTCGCATCATTTGTTACCATAAAAAATCTCCTTTTTTCATACCATCTGAATTACACGGCCAAAGCCAAGCCCTCTTGTGTCATGAGTCGTAAGGACCAGCGGTCCCGACCCCTGCTTGTGTCTTATGTATTCAATACACTTCTCCCTTGACTCATCGTCAAGTCCCGTGAAAGGTTCATCCATTATCAGAATATCACTGGGAATGGCACAGGCTCTGACGATTGCCACTCGTCTTCTCTGGCCTCCCGACAGCTCTTTTACCGGTTTATGAATTGCCTCCTCCGGAAGGAGCTTAAGCAGTTCCTCCGTTACCGTCTCCTTAAAGACCTTCCTGCTGACCATCGTCACATTTGTGACTGCATCATATTCCTCACAGAGCCTGTCTTCCTGAAAAACAGTTCCCGAATTGATAAATGGATATTTATAATCGCCAAGGAGCTTCACTGTCCCCGCATCCGGCTTCTCAAGTCCCAGTATAAGACGCAGGAGAGTTGTCTTGCCACAACCGGAAGGTCCTGTGATTATGTAGCTGTGCTCTGATTCTATATTTAAGCTGAAGTCCTCAAGTACGACCTTGCCATCGTATGACTTCTTCACATCTTTTACTTCAATTGTCATTTTGTTTCCCCCGCTATCAGGGCAAGTATCTTTTCACAGATAAAAGAGATCAGGACTATAACTATAGTCCAGGCAAAAAGCTCGCCGGTCTCCAGATAAACCTTGGCAAGATACAGGCCGTTGCCCATTGTGTGAAGGGGCTGTCCGATAACCTCTGCAGCTATTCCGCTCTTAAAGCTCATACCGATTGCCAGTTTAAAGGCGCTCTGGAAAAAGGGACGCAGCTGCGGCAAAAAGATATATCTGATAACCCGGGTTCTCGGCATCCTGAAAACACCGGCCATCTCAAGGAGTTTGACATCTGTAGAAAGAAGTCCCTCAAGTGTGCTTAGATAGAGTATCGGAAAAACTACCATTGCACAGATTATCACGGATATATTCCTGCTTCCGAACCATATCAGCAAAAGTATTACAAAACTTGCTACAGGTACGGATTTCAAAGTTACAACAAAGGGCTGTAAAAAATCTCTGATAAACTCTTTTGTGTACGCCAGATATGCGGCTCCTGTTCCAAGAACCGCTCCCACAAAGAATCCAAGTAGTATTCGCCATGTGCTCTCTGCTACTGACTCCCAGAAATCTGCTGTCCCAGAGAGGCTTATCAGCGCCCTGACAGTCTCTATCGGTCCTGCCAGAAGTATTTTATTATGTATTATCAGGGCTACCATCTGCCAGATTGCAAGCCATAAAAGCACCGGAATACCCTTCTTTAAAACTTTTTTCAACAAGTCCATCCCCCAGGTCAGGCTCCATAGTAAAACTCATCGCCGGGAACATTTCCTCCAACGGATTTGGGATCCTGCTCGAATAAAACCTTCAGATACCCTGCGAGAGTATCCTTCATCTCTTTTCCGGTAATACATGTTATGCTGCAGTTCGGAATAGCCTTCTTAGCCAGTGGCTCCTTGGCTATGATTCCCTGCTCCACTACAAGGGCTGCTGTGGTATCCACATCTGAAAGTGCCTTATCAGCGCTATCCTTGTGATCTTTAAGGAATGAATCTACAAGGCTTTTATGCTCCTTGATGAAGGAATTGGCCGCCACCGTAACTCCTGTGACGATCTTGCAGTCAGTATTAACCTTGTTCCACTCGTCATTTAAGTCAAAGGCAATCTTCAGCGACTCATTCTGAGCAAGTGCTGCGGTCACAAAGGGCTGCGGAAGGATTGCAACTGCGTCGGGGTTTTCAGCAAATATAGAAACAATCTCAGTGGGCTCTGACTTGAACTCGAGGTTGCAGTCCGTTACGCCATTTGCCTCAAGAAGGTATCTGATAGTATATTCAGGAACCGCTCCCTGCCCTGTTGCATATACCGTCTTGCCTGACAGATCGGATATACCTGTGATCTGATCACCGGCTGATATGCAGTTTAAAACCCCAAGAGTGTTGATATCTATTACCGATACTCCGCCCTCTACTTTGGTGTTCATAACACATGCCACATTGGCCGGTACAGTGGCTATATCGACTTCTCCGGCCACCATTGCTGCCATGACATCGCTGCCTGCGGTGTACATCTCAAAACTATAATTTGAAGCCTCTCCTTTGTTTATCTTATCAACCAGGTTGACGAGTCCAATTGTGGTGGCACCCTTCATGCCTCCGATTCTAATTACTGTGTCATCCTTCTTTTCTACTGCCCCACACCCCATAAGTGCACTGGCAATTGTCCCGATAACCATAGCCAGAATAAGAATAAGTGCAACACTTGACAGTATCCTTTTTGATTTGTTCATTCTCATTTTGCGAAAAAATCCAGCCTTTCTGTATTTATTTTTGGTTTATCATGCCTGCAAGATATCCGGCACCAAAACCATTATCTATATTTACCACGCTCACTCCGCTGGCGCAGGAATTAAGCATGGCTAAAAGAGCTGCAACACCTCCGAAAGAAGCTCCGTATCCGACACTTGTCGGCACAGCAATAACCGGCACTGACGCAAGTCCTCCTATAACACTCGGCAGAGCGCCTTCCATTCCGGCAATTGCTATGATCACATTAGCCGTCATTATCTCTTCCATAGGTTCCTGTGCAAGCAGTCTGTGTATGCCCGAAACACCCACATCATAGAGCCTTACGACCTTATTACCAAAAAACTCAGCAGTAAGAGCCGCTTCCTCTGCTATCGGAATATCACTTGTTCCGCCTGTAGCAACTACTATCTTGCCTTCACCCTCAAAAGGAGAAGCCTTTACATCATGAGGAACGGTGAACCCGGGTTTACCCTCATCTGTGTAGGCTATTCCGACTTTGCTGTGTCTGTCATATATGAAAAAGCCTGCTGCTTCCGATAAATTACACTCATAGTACTGTGCTGCTTCTTCTGACATTCTGGTTATAAGCACCCTGTTCTGGCCATGACCAAGGAGAGCCTTTGATATTTCGAATATCTGCTCGGGAGTCTTGCCGGCACCGTATATTACCTCAGGTTTGCCCTGTCTGATTCCTCTGTGAAAATCGGGTCTTGCAAACCCCATGTCTTCAAACGGCTCTTCCTTCAAACTCAGGACTGCCTCATCAATCGAAATTTCACCTGATTTTACAAGGTTTAAAAGTTCCTTGACACTTCTCTCATCCATAGCCATTCTCCATATCAGCGCATAATAGCCTGATATTATTCTACCACAGAATTTATCTGATCCAGCAATTTCTGAACATCGTCTACGCTCATCATTCCGAAGCTGGCCAGACTAAGAACAGGCATTTCCATTATCATCTTCTCAAACATTTTTTTGCCTGCTTCGCCAAGGGATTCATCGTTTCCGCCCTCAGCATCGTTTGCATCAAGCACCTTTTTAATGACAGGTCCGAGTATCTCTTTTCCCTTTCTGTTCTCGAGAATATCCTCAATAGGAGTAAACGTGATAAAGTTTCCTGGAAGGTCAGTCGTTCCCTCAACATGAACCTGCACAGCATGTCTGATGTCAGCTGAGGAAGCACCGATCATGATACTGTAGTCATCACTCGGTACATAGAAGTCATGAAGTCTCTCATCGTAGTAGGCAAAAGACCTCTTGTCTAAAGTAAAGGTTACAGTCGTACTCTCACCGGGATTCAGTTCGATCTTTTTAAAGCCCTTAAGTTCTTTATGCGGTCTTGAAACCCTGGGAGCATTCTCAGAAACATAGAGCTGGACTACTTCCTTGCCGGGATATCTTCCTACATTCCATACATCAATGCTGACATTCACCGTATCCTGATCTGTGATGCTATCCTTGTCTATACTTATATTGGAATACTCAAACTCCGAATAGCTAAGGCCATGTCCGAAGGGGAACAGTACCTGCATTCTCTTCTTTTCATAATACCTGTAGCCTATGTAAACGCCCTCAGCATAGACAGGATTACCGTGTTCTCCCGGGAAATTCAAAAAGCTTGGGTTGTCAGAAAGCTTGAGGGGATATGTCTCTGCAAGCTTACCCGAAGGATTTACCTCTCCCCATAAAAGTCTTACAGTGGCCTCTCCCACTGCATCTCCAGCCAGCATCATATCAAGCACCGCATCAACGTTGTCGATCCATGGCATTGCCACAGCACCTCCGTTGTGAAGCACCACAACAACCTTTTTACCGGTGTGAGAAAGGTCATCGATAAGCTTGTCCTGCTCTCTCGGGAGATTGATATCTTCTCTGTCAAAGCCTTCTGATTCGTAAGATGCGGGAAGTCCGGCAAATACAACTATCACATCTGCATCTTCTGCAGCCTGCATTGCCTCTTCTCTGAGAATGTAACTGTCTTTGCTGTTTGAAGTGTCATATCCTCTTACATAAGAAACACCTTTGTCTGCTGCCGCATCAAGAGCATTGGAAACACGGATACTGTTGATGTGCGAAGAGCCCGATCCCTGATATCTGGGATTTTTTGCAAACTCGCCCACAAAAAGGATTTTCTTATCCTTCTTAAGCGGAAGCACTTTGTTGTTTTTAAGAAGAACCGCACTGTTTTCTGCAAGTTCCCGGGCAAGTTCATAGTCAGCCCTGCTTGTATCCTCATTGGATGGCTCAGCATTCTTATCGGCATTGTCATCATTCCAGAAGAACACATCGAGTATGCGTCCTGCCGCTTTATCAACCAATGCCTCATCCAGCTCTCCCGCTTCAACAGCAGCGATGATTGCCTTCTCGTGATCCTTTGGTCCGCCGGGCATAACAAGATCAAGTCCTGCCTCAACGCCCTTTGCAGGTCCTTTTCCTGCGCCCCAGTCAGTTACAACAAAGCCTTCAAATCCCCACTTGTCCCTCAGGACATCGGTGAGCATGTATTTATTCTCTGAAAGATAGGTTCCGTTAAGCTGGTTATAAGCACACATGATGGACTTAGGTCCTGCCTCTTTAACCAGCATCTCGAATGCGGTCAGATATATCTCATGAAGTGTCCTCTCATCTACGATTGAATTGCCGGACATTCTCCTGTATTCCTGGTTATTGGTGGCAAAATGCTTGGGGCAGGCAGCAACGCCTTTTGACTGAACACCCTTAACAAAGGCAGAAGCCAGTTTTCCCGCAAGGTAAGGATCCTCAGAAAAATACTCAAAGTTTCTTCCGCATACAGGACTTCTCTTCATGTTAAGTCCGGGACCCAGAAGCATGCTTATATGCTCCCTGTTGCACTCATCGCCAAGGCTCTCTCCAAGCTTTTTCTCAAGCTTTACATCAAAGCTTGATGCAAGGGTATTGGCTGAAGGATAGCAGACAGTTTTGATACTCTCCTTTTTGCCGAGATGATCAGGGCTGCCCTCCTGCTTTCTGAGACCGTTAGGGCCGTCGCACATCATATATCCCTTGATGCCAAGCCTTTCTATAGCCTGTGTATGCCAAAAGTCACCTCCCGAAAGAAGAGATGCTTTTTCCTGTAATGTCATTTTTGATATAAGTTCCGCTGATTTCACGCTGATCCTCCTTTTACCTGATATCCTCTAAAAGTCTGTGTCTGCCATCTATGGATTCGTAGACAAAAATCTCGCAGTTCTTGGGCCTTGGGCGCCAGATAACCCCGCTTTTTCTGTTTTCAAGATATCCTCTTATGGGTCTTATTATTCCGCCATGGCAGGCAACAAGTACATTTTCGTAATCCTTTTGCTCCAGCTCCTTAAGAAAAGAACTTGTCCTGTCTATCATTTCCCGAAGGGTCTCAACGCCTTTCGGTGCCTTGAATATCTCCGGAAAAGACCAGTACGACATCATGGGAAGTCCTGTCATGTAGTAGTTCTTGAGCTCATATTTTCCGAAGTCTGCCTCGATGATCCTCTCATCTTTTATGATCTCATCTTCGGACACATTTCCAATAATCTCTGCTGTCCTGACTGCTCTTATAAGAGGGCTTGAATAAACCGCATCAAACTTTATACTGCCAAGAAGTTCTCTCTTTGCCCGAGCCTGGGAAAGCCCCGCTTCGTTTAAGGGAATATCACTTCTCCCCTGCATCATTCTGTGTTTGTTATAGTCTGTCTGACCATGTCTTACGACATAAATCTTCATCGGGTAAAAACCTCATTTCTTCTTTGAATAATCGGGTCTTGCATTTTTCAGATCCCTATAAATGATCCTGTAATTGTCATACCTTACTCCCGAGAGCTTTCCTTCTTCAAGAGCTGCCTTGACTCCGCAATCAGGCTCTGCAATATGGGAGCACCCTCCAAATCTGCAAAGAGGCTCAAATTCCTCAAATTCAGGATAGTACCCCATAAGTTCATCGGCACCGACATCCCTGAGTTCCAGTGATGTAAAGCCGGGAGTATCTATTATAAAGGTATCCTGTCCCTCTTCTGAGAGCTCTTTTACGAAAAAGAGCTCTGAATGTCTTGTAGTATTCTTGCCCCTGTCAATCTTTCTGCTGAGTTCTCCTATCTGCATATCAGCATCGGGAACCAGTTTGTTTAAAAGAGATGACTTGCCGACGCCGCTGGGTCCTGCCAAAGTTGAAGTCTTGCCCTTTAAAAGGCTCCTCAGCTCATCGAGGCCGCGTTCTTCCTTAACACTTACAAACAGAACCTTGTAGCCACACTTCTCGTAGGCGTCGTGAAGTTCTTTTTGCTCCTCTTTAGTTGCAATATCCTGCTTGTTGAAGCAGATGATGACCGGGAGATTCTGCTGTCTCATCATGATAAGAAAGCGGTCTAACAGATTGTAATTGGGATCCGGCTTAACAATTGCGAACAAAATAACCGCCTGGTCAACATTTGCAACAGGCGGTCTGTAAAGACAATTTTTTCGAGGCAGGATATCCGTAAGATTTCCCTGCCTGTTTTCTTCATCAATAATCTCGATCTCAACATTATCGCCTACTATTGGTTTTATACCGGACCTTCTGAAGATCCCTTTAGCCTTGCATTCATAGACCTTGAGATCTCTGGTCTCCACATAATAAAACCCGGCGATGCCCTTAAGTATCCTACCTCGCATAAGGGTTAGTTCTCCTGCGTAAAAGTAACCGCTCTGGTTACTGTGTACTCCTGAGTCTCTCCACCTGTTGTCTCTCCTGTTTCAGGATTGGTGGATGTAGGAGCAGTTGCTGTGTAAACAAAGGTGAGTGTTCCGGTTGGTGCTGTTATCCCCTTGTATGTACCCTGTACAGGGAAGTCAGTAGTTGTCGTACTAAGAAGTGTTGTTCCGTCTGATGTTACCAGCGTCACCTTTACAGGAATTCCGTATGTATAATTCTCTCCCTCTGTGGGAGCTGCTATCTCTGCATTGTAACTGTATGTAACCTTGGCAGGGCCCGTTGAAAGCTCCATATTTATAACTGTACCCTGTGAAACCGAAGTCTGAGGAGCTATGCTCTGTGCACAGATAAGGCCTGTAAGATTTGAATCCTCATTGGTAGTTTCTACAACCTTACCGGCTTCAAGTCCGGCTTCTACCAGAGTTATAACTGCATCTTCAGAAGTCATTCCAATTATATTCGGAACCGTAACCTGTCCCTCTGACTTGGCTGTTGAAACCTCTGCAGTTGCCGCCTGTGTGCTATAATTTGAACCGTCACTTATGTAAATTGTGACCTTTGATCCGCTCTGTGTCTTGTCGCCTGCTGCCGGACTCATTGAAACAACAGTGTCCTTGGCTGCAGTATTTGCAGAATCAGCTGCTTTCTCCACATCAAATCCCTTGTCGTCATGAAGTATGGAAACAGCTTCTGCCACAGTCTTGCCCACTACATCCGGAACCTCAATTCCATCAGATGACTCAGTGACCTCCTCTACAGAGCTGAGCTCAGTGCTGGCACCCTCTATAGGCTCTTCCTCGCCGCCGAATATTCCAAGGCTTCTACCGAGAAGGAGCAGAACAATAAAGCCCACAAGAGCCGCTGAAATGATTGCCATCACTATAGTCAGCTTCTCAACTCTTGACTGTGAAGAGTTTGAACCCGAACCTGACCTTCTTTTGTTTGGTGACTTGGAATATCCGTAAAAATCGTCATCATCGTCGTAGGTTCTTCTTCTGGGTCTCTTTTTATCGTAATCATCGTAGTTATCGTCTCTGTCATAGTCCTTCATAACATCGGACTTGAGCCTCATCTGCTCTGTATCGGAAAGTCTTCCGCTGCCGCCATGAAGCATCTCTTCCTCTTCCTCAGAGGCAACCCTTGTAGCTCCCTCCTCATCGGGATCCACCAAAGACACAAAGTCTTTGTCGGGCGTGATCAGTGATCTCTTAAGGTCCGCTATAAGCTCGGCAGCGCTCTGATAACGTCTGTCCGGGCTCTTCTGGCAGCACTTAAGCACGATCTTCTCAACACTTATCGGTATCTCATCATTGAACTCAGCAGGGCTTGGAAGCTCTTCCTGAATATGCTTGATGGCAATTGCAACTGTAGTGTCCCCGTTGAAAGGAACTCTTCCTGTCAGCATCTCAAAGAGCGTGATTCCCAGTGAATAGATATCACTCTTGGCATCACTGTATCCGCCTCTTGCCTGCTCAGGAGATGTATAGTGAACCGATCCCATAACATTGGAAGTAATGGTGTTACTGGTTGCAGCCTTGGCAATACCAAAGTCTGTTACCTTAACCTTACCGTCTCTTGAGATCATGATATTCTGCGGTTTGATATCTCTGTGGATGATACCGTTATTGTGAGCAGCCTCCAGTCCCATAGCCACCTGGATTGCTATACTGACCGCTTCCTTGACTGAGAGCCTTGACTTTTTCTCGATGTATTTCTTGAGAGTAATTCCGTCAACCAGCTCCATTACGATATAGTTTATTCCATCTTCATCACCTACATCATATACATTAACTGTGTTCGGATGAAGAAGACCTGCTGTTGACTGTGCTTCTACCCTGAACTTTGATACGAAATTCTCATTCTCTGAGAATTCCTGTTTAAGTACTTTCACAGCAACAAGTCTATTAAGCTTATGATCTTTTGCTTTGTAAACATCGGACATGCCGCCGGTGCCAATCTTCTCCAGCACCTCATAGCGATCTCCGATCACCATTCCAATCTTAACCATTTAGTCCTCCAATGTGCCCCGGTTCATCTGCATAAGGCTCAATAAGAATAACTGCTATATTGTCCTTGCCTCCGTTGTTATTGGCGTGGTCAACCAGCTTTTGCGCCTTTTCGATAATATCCCTCTGACCACTTACTATCATGCGGATTTCTTCATCCTCCAGCATGTTTGTAAGTCCGTCAGAACACATGAGAACGATGTCCCCACGGTTTAATTCCACATTAAAAAAGTCGATGTCTACTGTCTCAGTGGCACCGATAGCCCTGGTAATTATATTCTTATCAAGGTGAGTCCTTGCGGTTTCTCTGTCTATTCCACCCATGCGGACCATCTCTTCCACAAGGGAATGGTCTCTGGTTATCTGAGTGATCTTGTCGTTAATGACATAAAGCCTTGAATCTCCGACATTTGCAACCTGCAGATATCTTCCGAGAACAGTAGCTGCAACTACAGTTGTACCCATTCCAAAGAGACTGGGATCCTCTGCTGCTCTCTCGCGGAGCTTTTTGTTGGCTGTCTTAATAGCATTTTCCAGGATCTTGACAGGGCTCTGTTCAAAAGACTTCTCAATCTCCTCCACCATTGTTTCAACGGTAAAGCGCGATGCATAATCACCTGCATTGTGGCCTCCCATACCGTCTGCAACAATAAAGACGTTGGAGAGATTACCGATCCTGGTGTCGGATGAAAAGACATAATCCTGATTTAGTTTTCTCTTTTTTCCGATATCCGTAATGGAAAAAGTCTTAAGCAAAACTGCCTCCTAAGAGTACATTTATTCATGGAAAAAAAGCAGGTGGTACTATTTCTCTTCCAGATGGCGCCTCCTGAGCTGTCCACAGGCTCCGTCTATATCCCTGCCCATTTCTCTTCTAATAGTAACATTTATATGGCTTTTTTCAAGTTTATTTTTGAACTGCTCCGCCCCTTTGCGATCCGTAGGTTTGAATGTTCTCTCCTTGATTGGATTGACCGGGATCAGGTTAACAACAGCATTGAGCCCTTTAAGAAGATCCGAAAGCTCCGCAGCGTCTCTGTCAGTATCATTGACCCCGCTCACCAGCGAATACTCAAAGGTAAGCTGTCTTCCGGTCTTGTCAAAATATGCCCTGCAGGCATCAAGCACTTCCTTGATTGTGTATGTGTTGGCGATAGGCATAAGCTCTTTTCTCTTCTCATCGTTAGATGCATGGAGGGAAAGCGCAAGGTTAATGGCAAAGTCTTCATCTGCCAGCTTGTATATGTTAGGGACAATACCGCATGTGGATACCGTTAGATTTCTCTGGCCAAGATTGTGACCATCGGGATCACTTACAAGCCTGATAAACTTCACCACATTGTCATAGTTGTCCAGCGGTTCTCCGCTTCCCATTACTACAACTCTTGCTACTTTTTCCCCTGTGATCCTGGAGATGGCATATATCTGGTCAAGCATCTCCGATGGCAAAAGACCTCTTACCACTCCGTCAATAGTCGACGCACAGAACTTACATCCCATCCTGCATCCCACCTGGGATGAGATACATACGCTGACGCCGAATTTGTACTTCATGAAAACACTCTCGATGACATTGCCATCGGAGAGTGCAAATAAAAACTTTTTGGTCTCGTCCAGTTTGGACTCCTGAAGATCCACCTGCTCAAGGGATGTAAAATCAAAACTCTCAGAAAGCTTGCTCTTTAAAGACGTCGGAATATTGGTCATCTCATCGTAGCTTCTGGCCATCTTCACGTGCATCCACTGATAGAGCTGCTTTGCCCTGAATGCAGGTTCTCCCATCTCCCTCATCGCAGCTGTTAATTCGTCAAGGTTCAGAGACTTTATATCTCTATTTAAATCGTACATCAATAACTCCTGTATATTAATCTATGCATTCGGATCTATATACTTAAATCCAAGCATTGTGACATCATCAAACTGATCTGCCTCACCAACGAATGCAGAAAGGTCATTCCTGACTCTTGGAAGAAGTCTGTCCAAAGGAATATCCTTGTTGGCATTAAGAGCATTCAGCAGTCTGTCGGTACCATACTGCTGTATATCCTTATCTATTGCCTCAGGGATACCATCGGTGTAAACAAAGATCTCATCCCCATACTCAAGCTGAAGTTCATAATCCTTGTACATTACGCCTTCCATGGTTGCAAGCGCAATACTGTGTTTGTCCTTAAAGAGCTCATAGTCTCCACCTTTATGTCTGATTATCGGATACTCATGTCCCGCATTCGAACATCTCATAAGTCCGGTCTTAAGATCCATGATGCCGATCCAGACTGTAACGAACATGTCCGCATCATTACCCTCACACAGCACATCATTGACCTTGGCAAGTATCTCAGAAGGACTTGAGCCCGCTCCCGCGGTACTTCTGATGGCAGCCTTACTTCTCATCATGAAAAGAGAAGCCGGAATACCTTTTCCTGATACGTCAGCAATAACCAGCGCCATAACACCCGCATCCAAAAAGAAGAAATCGTAGAAGTCGCCACCAACCTCTTTTGCAGGATCCATAGTAGCAAAGATCTCAACATCTTTTCTTGGAATCCTGAAGTTCTGCGGCAGAGCAGATTCCTGTATGGATTTGGCAAATTCTAGTTCCTGGGCTATTCGCTTTTCGGCAGCATCAATATAGCTCTTCAAAACATCAACAGTCTGGTTTATGTCATCAGAAAGCGATGCAAATTCCGACGAATTGTAGACATTGACCGTCTCGTTGAGATCACCGTTTGTGATCTTATTGAGGGATTCGTTTACAAGGTCCAGATTATTGACAACTATTTCCTGAACCAGCATGGATATCAGAGCATAGATTACCGTAAACAAAATGATATCGGCAAGAGCAGTTTCATACGCTGCCGCATCCCTGTCATCGTAGACCTCTTCAGAAGGGAGCATTACCAGAAGAATCTCATCATTGGCCAGCGTATCTGCTCTGCAGAACGAATACAGACCATAGGCGTTTCCTCTGAACATGCCTTTGTCAAGATTGGCCATTACCGCTGCCATCTCCGCTTCAGATAATGAATCTCCCTTATGTCCTCCGGTAATACTAAGGCCTGACTCTCTCAGAATGTCAAAAGTTCCCGTCTCTCCAACATGGGAGTGCAGAACATTTATGTTGTAGTTCTTTTCACGGACCTCGTTATAGGTTTCTATTATGTCTTTTGACGCTGTTTCCAGCCTCTCATCCGTATTCTGGACAGCAGAGGCGGTCTGAACCGCAAAAGAAAAGCAAAATCCAACAACAATGATAATTGCACTTACCAAAAACAGCCAGCGCTGGAATTTCTGCGCCACCTGAATTTCAGAGTCCTTACGCCTCTTAAAGGGATTCTTCCATTCCCCCGCATAGACCTTCAGTACATTTGCGCATAACGCAAGTCCCAATCCGGTGAATATTATCATCGGAGGTGCACAGACCTTTACAACGTAAAAGGCCATCTTCATATCATCTTTATGTGTGATGAACACGACATACATATGGAAAACTTCCATTACTGCACCCATGAAAAACGCATAGGTTGCAGAAGGCTTTTTTCTCTTAAAGATAAATATGCTCATGAAAGCAGCCACAAATCCCGAAAGGCAGGTAGAAATGGCACATGCCTCCTTGGTGTAGGAACCAATGCCCCAATAAGCTCCGGCTATGTACCTCTCAACACCGCCTATAAGTCCTGCGATTATTCCTGCAAGCGGATCAAAGAAAAGTCCCGCACAAAGAGGTCCCATATCCCTGACATTTATAAGCATATGGCTGTAGTCCACACCAAAGTGGGTGGACAAGATTGCGCATCCTGCATATACAAGCACAAGTAGTATCCTGATAGGCCAGGTTATCTTTTTGTCACGCAGATAAATCCACAATAGCAATGTAAGTATGGTTATTGCTAAAGTAATACCGGACATTTTGATGATCATCAACAGCATATCGTTACCCCTCTTAACAAAATGCAATCACACTGTCTGATACTCTTATTTTTCTTTTCTTCTCAGCTTAGAGATAAAAAATCCGTCGGTGCCGTACTGCCCGGGCAGAAGCTGAATATAACCGTTTTCGGCGGTTTTTGCAAGCTCTCCGCCTTTAAATGCCTGCGGAAGCATATCCTTAATGTTTACAGGTTCAAAAGGAAGCTCTGAGCATATCCTGCTGACCATGGCCTCATTCTCATCCCTGTTTACCGTACAGGTCGAATACATCAGGATTCCGCCGGGTTTAACATAATCCCAGGCTGTCTTTATTATCTCCCACTGAAGTTTTGACACATCGGTAAGGCTCTGCCTTGTTACGTTATATTTTATATCGTTCTTTCTTCCGATTATCCCAAGACCTGAACATGGAAGATCCATAAATAGAATATCGGCTTTGTTCTCCATATTGCGGTCGTGGATCCTGGCATCGTAAAGCTCAACCTTCACATTTGCACATCCCATTCTCTCAGCGTTTTCTCTGATAAGATCGCATTTGTGCTCAGATACATCTCTGGATATCACTACACCCTGGCTGTTCTCTGCGCCGTCTGCGCCTCCCGATACTCTCTCAGCAGCATGAAGACTCTTTCCGCCGGGTGCGGCACAGACATCAACAACCACCTGTCCGGGCTGCGGATTCGCAATCTCAGTGACCATCATGGAGCTGACATCCTGAGCAAAGAACAGACCCTCATCAAATCCCGGAAGGAATCTGATATTGTCGGTCTTTTCAAGATTGAGTGCATACGGAAGGATGTCACTCTCTGTTACAACCACTCCGACTGATTCAAGCTCTTTTACGAAAGCTTTCTTGTCACAGCCATTTTTAAGGCGCACTGTTGTAGGCCTTGGCTGCAGGAAGAACTTAAGCATTTCCTCTGTTTTTTCAAAGCCGTAAGTGCTTACCCACATCTCGCATATCCACTCAGGCATGGAATAAAGAGCCTCGAGGTATGTTATGCCGTTCTTTTCATTTTTTGAGGGATATTCGATTTTCTCTTTATTACGGGCAATGTTTCGAAGTACTCCGTTAACAAAGCCCTTGAGCCCTGCAAACTTGTGCTTCTGAGCCAGTTTCACAGCCTCGTTGCAGGCTGCGGAATCCGGAACCGCATCCATGAACATGATCTGATACACACTCATCCTCAGAAGGCTTCTTATGAAGGACTGCATCTTGTCCACTTTGGTCTTGGAAAAAGAGTTGAGAATATAATCGATCTGTATCTGTCTCTCGATACAGCCGTCCACAACCCTCTTCATGAAGGCCTTGTCCCTGCTCTCCAGATAATCGTATTTATTAAGGCTGTCTTTTAAAAGGGATGGCTTCCTCACGCCATCCCTGTCATATTCATTAAGGATACCCAGAACTATCTCTCTAATGTTTGCCATGCTGTTCTCCAAAATATCTATATATATTTAATTATCTTCTGATTTATGGATTTTTGTCAAACTATTAAAGTGGGGGCGTGGTCAAGTTCTAAATGTGGTGTGAATTGATATGTTCATAAAAATACCGGAGTCAATGGACAGTACGCCGGGCGCTGCTTTTGAGCGCTCGGGCAGCCATTGGCTCCGGTATTTTTATAAACTAAACTCTCTTGGTGACGGACAGGTAAGTCATTTGCAGATTCTGATATTCTCAAAACACGCCACGGATCCCATGCTGAAAACTCCCCAGTCTGATGCCTGCGATAAATACATCCTTGTTGTAAATGCAATCTCATCATTTACATACATGCTCACAACGCCATCAGCTATCATCATGGAAACAACAAGTTCATCCTTATCTGCCATGTCATACTCCACATAGGACTGTGCAGATTTCTCCGTGATATTGCCATCGTTGTAGAATTCGATCCTGTTGTTTGCCGCATTGAATACTATATTCAGTCTTCCTGTATTTTCTTCATCGGTATTAAAGCAGAATCCAAACATTCCCTCTTTATCGAAGTCTTTAATGGTGGTACTTACTATGTAACTTCCGGATAGTTCTTTAAATCCCGCCATCTCATATTTTCCCCCGGAAAAAGAGATGCTTCCACCGTCAAAAGACACAGACTCCGACATTTTGACCGGCTCCAATTCAATTTCACCAGATAAAAGAGCTTTAACCTCCGGATTTAAAACAGGTGCAAGACTTCCGTCTTCATGCTTTTTGAGCAGATGTGTTACCATATTTCCGCCCCAGTCGTAGTCCTCGGAATCGGTATGTTTTTTCTTGGTGCCGTTCCACCCGACTATGTACAGGTTTTCTCCGTCAGTCTCCATTCTTCCCGCATAAAAGCCGTTGCAGTCAAAAATATCCCTGTCCGGTATTTCAAAAGGGCCGTCGAATTTATCTGATATCCGGTAATGTACTAGCCGGTTCGGCCACTGATCCGAAAAAGACAGATACCATTTTCCCTGATATTCAAGAAGTGTCGGGCACTCGAGATTGGAATCTGTTCCCATATCATTTTCAAAAAAGACACCTGCATCCTCCCAGTTCTTCAGATCGGATGATGTGTATCTGGCTATTACGCCCATATTGTCTTTCCTGGTGGTCACCAGCATTGAATAGCAGTTCTCTGAATCTGTGTAAAATACATATGGATCCCTGAAGTCATTTTGCGAGTACTCATCTCCGGCATAGAGCGTATCCTCAGGAATCTTTTCCCAGTTCTTAAGATCACCGCTCACTGCATGCATAACAGCTTCTTTCGGTTCAAACATGTCGTTGTGACCGGTGTAGAAAGCATGGTACTTGCCATCATTTCCCCTGATCACACTTCCGGTACCAAGAGCAATATCCTGCTCTTCAACATCATCTGCGTAGTTTATGACAATTCCACAGTCCTCATAAGTTATGAAATCCTTCGTCTGCATAAGCCCCCAGGGATGATATCCCTGTTTGCCGTCTCTCTGGTCAGCCAGGAAAAAAATGTTAAAAGTTCCGTCATCATAAAACGGCATCGTATCTCCGATCAGGCCTTCACCGGATACAGGAAACAAAACATGATCTTCAATACTCTCTCCCAGATACCGTTCGTTCGAAACTTCCATGCACTCCACTTCTGCTGCATCATTTGCACAACCAAGACAACAACTTGCAACTACCCCAGCCGCAATAAGCGTCTTTATCTTTTTCATAGTTTCTCCTTTGGTGCTTTTGCACTATTTTTCAACAACGTTATAATACCATTATGTTTCATTTGTTTCAATCTCAAAGTGCATATGCCACACATTTTCGTGCATTACTGCTTGTTGCCGATGTCATTTTTGTACATTTTGCACATCGTAAAGCCTGCGCAATGTTACATTTGACACATTATGTCCGTTCAAGTTATCATATTATCCAGCATAGATATTATTTTTATGGGGGAAATTATGGGAAACAGAGTAACACTACAGGAAATTGCTGACGCTCTGGGAATGTCCAGAAACACAGTATCAAGAGCACTCAACAACTCAGGAAGTGTATCAGCCGATACAAGAAATAAGATATGTCAGATGGCAACAGCCATGGGCTATAAGCAGTTCACAGCAATAGAAACGACTCCCGCTCGGAAAGCCGGCACAATATCTGTATCAAAAGACAAAACGGAGATTGCACTGTTCACCCACTCTTTTCCAGGTGCATCCCACTCCGGAGCCAAGCTGCTCGAGGCCTTTCAGAACAGGATCGATTCTCTGGGCTTCAAGCTTTCCATAAACATAATCAAGGACTACGAGATAGATAATCTGTGCTTACCGGCCAATCTCAATCTCGATAACATTGCGGGAATTTTATGTATCGAGCTCTTTTCTCTTGATTACAGCAGATTCCTTTGCTCACAGAATATCCCGGTCCTGTTCGTCGATACTCCGATAATGCAAAAGAGCAGTCTGGAAGCCGATACGCTTTACATGGAGAATCTCTCCAGCGTTTACCGCCTGATAAATTCTCTTATAGCAGCAGGTAAAAGAAGCATATCCTTTGTGGGTGACAGATTTCATTGTCAGTCCTTCAGTGAAAGATGGCAGGCCTATGTTCTGGCTCTTACAGATAACGGTATCGGCGTAAGAAACGATCTGTGCATACTCGATGATGACTCCAGCCCTTACTATGACCCGGCATTTATAGCCGAAAGAATCCGCTCCTTTAATGCGCTGCCCGAGGTTTTCTTCTGTGCCAATGATTTCCTGGCCACATCCACGATAAAAGCTCTTAAGCTTCTTGGAAAAAGAATTCCCGAAGACGTGCTGGTGTGCGGCTTCGATAATTCTCCCGAAGCAACCATCATCGAGCCAAACCTTACCACCATTAAGATACACAGCAGTTCTATGGGCTATACTGCTGCAGACCTTCTGCTTGCCAGGATTGCAAATCCTAGCACGCCCTATAAAAAGACCTACATAGAAACCGATATCATTTACAGACAATCAACAGGATCAATACAAAACAGGCAATAAAAAAAGAAGTCTACGGAGATTATTCCGCAGGCTTCTTGCTTTTTATCTTCTTCTGTTATTTAAGGCTATGAGTCTAAGGAGCTGTATAACCGCTGATGCTGCGCTGGCAACATAGGTCATGGCTGCAGCAGTGAGGACTTTCCTGGAAGAATCAACTTCTTCCGTTCCAAGAATCCCATAGTCTTCCAGCATTACCAGAGCTCTGTGAGAAGCATTAAACTCAACCGGCAGGGTTACAACCTGGAACAGAACTGCCAGAGAGAAAACCCAGATACCGATGGTAATAAGCGGTGAAAAGCTAAATAACATTCCCAAAAGAATAATAGGGATTCCGGCTTTCGACCCTATGCTCGCAGCCGGTAATATTGCTGACCTTATCTGAAGCGGGACATAACCGGTGTGATGCTGAAGGACATGACCGCATTCATGAGCAGCAACACCGACTGCCGCAACCGAATTTGATCCATAAGTCGAATCTGACAGATTAACCGTTTTTGTTCTGGGATCGTAGTTGTCGGTAAGATTACCCGGAACATGCTGTACAGCCACATCGGTTATCCCGTTTCGCCTTAAGATCTCCATTGCAGCCATAGCCCCTGTCATACCGCTCATGCTTCGAATTCTGTTGTATTTTTTATAAACTGATGAAACCCTTGCGCTGGCCACCATGCAGATAATGGCCATTATTATTGTAAGAATATACATGGGATCTATGCCAATCCCATATCCGTATCCCATTCTTCCCATTCCGTAATACATATTGCCTTGTCACCTCATTTCTGTCCGGTAGGTAATCTGTCAGCCAAGGACAGTTCCTATTTCTATTTTATTGCCAAGAAGGAAGGACTTTACATCCATTCTCTTTTTGCCTTCAAGCTGGACCTCTGTGATCTTAAGATATCCGTCTCCTGTAAGAACCACGAATGAATCTTTTAAAACCGCTATGATGCTTCCGTAAGCTTTCGCCTTCTCAAGCTCTTTTGCCCGGGCAGCATCCCCCGGAGTAAGACTGTTACAAAGATAGCCGAAATCAAGTGGTGAAAGAGCCTTGGCATGCCAGATCTTCAGCATCTTACCTCCAAGCGAAGTGAAAGCTGAAGGCCATGGATTAAGGCCTCTTATAAGATTTCTGATAGTCTCCGCATCTTTTGAAAAATCTATTTTTCCCATGTCTTTGGAGAGCTTGCCGCACTTGGTGGCAAGGGCTTCGTCCTGAGGGATTGGAGTAAGCTCACCCTTTTCAATCTTAGGAAGAGCTTCAACAATAAGTTCTCCTCCGAGCTTAGAAAGTTTATCAAAAAGACTTCCTCCGGTCTCCTCCTCATCAATCTTTATCTCTCTCTGTAGGAGGATATCACCGGTGTCCATTCCTGCTGCCATCTGCATGATGGTGACACCTGTGGTCTTCTTGCCGTCAATGATTGCCTGCTGGATAGGCGCTGCTCCTCTGTACTCAGGAAGGATGGATGCGTGGATATTGACGCAGCCAAACCTTGGAATATCCAGGATCTCCTGGGACAGGATCTGTCCAAATGCAGCAACCACGAATATATCGGCATCGATGGTCTTAAGATAGTCAACGTGCTCCTGCTGCTTGATCTTAACAGGCTGAAAAACCGGAATATCATGCTCCAAGGCACACACCTTTACATCGCAGGGCTGGAGTTCTCCGCTTCTTCCCTTTGGCTTATCCGGCTGTGTCACTACAAGTACAACCTCGTGTCCGGCTTCAATTATTTTTTCAAGGGCTGACCTGGCAAAGTCAGGGGTACCCATAAATACTATTTTCATATTATCCCGCTCCTTTTTGACAGACTCAATTATAGCACGTTTTTATAATTCATGTCCTGCCCATGAAAAAAGCCCGAGATGAATATGTCATCCCGAGCTTTTCCCTATTTCTATTCTGTTATTAAGCGATCTCCTGACCACCTAAAACAGCCAGAAGTCTTAAGTAGCCACAATATCCATGCTCATCCAGAAGGCTCATTACATCATAGCCTGCAGGAATTACAACTTTGTACTGCTTGCCGCCATAGCTGAATACAACGTTTACATCAACATCGCTTCTTGAAGAAATGGCCTGCATCATAGCTGTATCAAATACAGAAAGTTTATTGGATATGATATTTAATGCTCCGTTCTGAGGTACTGACTGAACGTTGGCAATAACTGCATCTTTATACTGTGCAACTGATATCTTACCGAAATTAAATGTAGCTGTCTGAGCAGGTCTGTCTCCGCTAACCTTAGAAACAAGCTCTGCTGTCTTCTGATCAGAAGATGCTGAGTTTGCATTTGTAACCACTACGCCTTCCTCCTGAGCCTGAGGCTCAGCCTTTTCCTGAGTCTGAGATGCAACCTCCTCAACCACTACCTCATAAGAAGTCTCCTCCTGTGCTGCTTCGGCCACCGGACGAAGAACAGCCTTAATATTGATTCCGCCTCTTACATCGTTAAGTGTCAGTGAAAAGGTTCCATCACCGTTATCTACCACAGTTACATTATTACCGCCATCAATTGTATATCCTTCCGGAAGATTTGCAGCAACACCAAATGCCTGATTGATCTTTGTTGTCAGAATATCCTGCTCAGCAACAGTTGACTGTGTAGCATTTACTCTGATGCCATATTGCTCATTGGATGCGTCATCCTGTTTGATGATGTAGTTGATGGCATTTACGATTGTGTTATATGCAACCTGGTATGCATCATAATTCCGAATAGTATCTCCGTCTTCATATCTGCCATCTGTTATCGCCTTGGGTGCATCAATAGCATACACTGTGATTTCAGGAATCTCTTTTGCAAAAGCCTTGCCGGCCTTTTCATTCTTTTCTTCAGTAGTACCGGTCTCATCTTCAATATAGTAATCCATTTCATAATCACTGCCGATATTTATACCGACTTCGTCAGCCTTTATAGTACCCAGAACCACAATTGAACCGGATCTTCCGTTTTTATCAGGATAGCTGGTTGTTATACTGATTCCGTAGTCCTGTCCTGATACATTACCGCCAACTACAATATTACCCTCTCCATCAGTATATATACCGTTACCATTCGTATATGAAAATCCGAAATGCTCTCTGTTAGTATATGACTCGACATAGGGCTCCCTGACGATACTTCCGTTTTCGTATCTCCTCACATTACCATATTCGTCTACAGCATCTCTCATTTTGATGACTGCACCGTTATTAGCATCATAAAGCCATCCGGAATCTACTCTTTCCTGACCGTTAGACACAACATCTCCTCCTACATAAAGAGAAGACTCGCCCATTACAAAAGCTCCATTCATACCGGCCACAACGTCACCACCGACGCTTACACTTCCACCGTTATCTACACTTACACCTGAACCTGCTCCGCCTGAAACTGTTTCAGTCTCATAATCCCATAACTTAGTCACATTACCGGTTTCGCGATTATACATGGTGTCATATCCGCCCATTTCATGCCTGTCTGTGATAATTCTGGATCCATCCACATTGCCGTCAATGTTAACTGTTGCGCCGGTAGTAGCGGTAACCAGTCCGTTATAATTTCCACCGGTTGCAAGAGAGTTATCTCCGTTAGAAACTACATCACCGGATATATTTACATCACTATTATTATAAGCAGTAACCTGCCCCTCAACAGATCCGTTTACAGTAACGTCCTGCCCAAAAGTCTGAATAGCACCCGTACTAAAATCATCTGTGGCTTCAACAACTACATCACCCGGAACAACAATAGGCTGCTCCTCTGTGTCACTGCTACCAATAACAGTCTCTGTCACAGCAGGCTCCCCTTCAAAAGCATAAGAAGAAAATCCGGCAGTTGCTAACATTGAAATAACCATTGCTGTTGCAGTAATACTAGCTAAAACCTTTCTGTACATCACACAAATACCTCCGATTGATTTGCATTTTTTATAAAGACTTTTTCATTAACCATTTTCATAGCTGCGCTCACGCAACAAAGTCATAATAATCCTTCGGAGTATGTGGAATCTATAAAAAAATCATTAAATTCACTCTTAAACGCAACACATTATCACAAAAAAACGTATACCCCGGAAACTTAATTTCACATGGCTTTTTAAGCAAAAAAGATGCAACCCTTATCAGGTCGCATCTCCGTTTTCTTCATATTCTTTTTCCTGCTGAGCTACAAGGTCTTCATTGTCTACAAGATCTCCTTCTACCTTCTCAACATACATGTGACCGTCAAGGTGATCAAGCTCATGGCAGATTGCTCTGGCGAGAAGCTCCTCGCCCTCAATTTCATATTCGTTGCCGTCAAGGTCCATTGCTCTGGCCCTTACGTGATTCGGTCTTGTTACGATACCGGATTTACCGGGAAGTGAAAGACATCCCTCGTATCCTGTCTGCTCTCCATCCTTCTCAAGGATAACCGGATTTATCATTACAAGCGGCTGGTCTGCCTCCGGCGATACGTCAATTACAACGATTCTCTTAAGAACACCAACCTGTGGTGCTGCAAGTCCTACGCCGTTTGCATCATACATGGTATCGAGCATGTCCTCTACAAGCTCACGTACCCTTGGTGTTATCTCTTTGACTTCCCTGCACTCCTTGGCAAGAACGTCATCTCCATATTCTCTGATTTGTCTTAATGCCATTTCTTACTCCTATATAAATATTAAAATCTGAATTTAAATTGTACGTAACCTAATCATACGGTATGCATGGGGTCAAAGTCAAATTGCACTGTAATTGTCTTTAACCTGCCCATAGCTTCAAGCTCCTTGATATAGCTCTCCAGCATGTCCTTAAGGCCTACCAGAGCGTTATAGTCATCAAGCTTAACATACAATACTATTCTGAATACATCGTTAATCTTACCTATATTGCCAAATGCCGGTCCGATGAAGACCGCGCCAGTTACCTTCTGCTGTTCCATTACAGCCCGAAGTCTTGTGGCAAACTGCATTCCCTCATCTTCGTCCCTGCTAAAGAGCTGAACACACATCATGTGCGATACAGGCGGATAACGAAGAAGCTTCCTGTAGGATATTTCCTCCTGATAAAAAGACAAGTAGTCCTGCCTCGACGCTGTCTGAATGCTGTAGTGCTCAGGCTGATAGCTCTGTATTACTACGTTTCCGGGCTTTGTGCCTCTTCCGGCTCTTCCGGCAGCTTGCGTAAGGAGCTGGAAAGTTCGCTCGCTGGCTCTAAAGTCACTGGCATAGAGCGACATATCTGCAGCAAGGATTCCCACCAGAGTGACATCAGGAAAATCATGGCCCTTTACTATCATCTGTGTTCCCACGAGAACATCCGCTTCTCTGTTTGCAAAGGCAGACAGTATTTTGTCATAGCTTCCCTTGGTCCTCGTAGTATCAGCATCCATCCTAAGAACCCTTGCCTGTGGCCAGAATTTTTTTACTTCATCCTCAATCTGCTGTGTTCCTGCCCTGAAGGACGATACATACTTAGAACCACACTTCGGACATATCTTAGGTCTAGGCTCCTCATGTCCGCAGTAGTGACATACAAGCCTTCCCCCTCTGTGTTCTGACAAAGACACATCACAGTGAGGGCACTTAAAGACATGACCACAGGATCTGCAGGAGACAAACCCTGCAAGACCTCTTCTGTTGATAAAGAGCATGGCCTGCTCACCCTTTGAAAGTCTGTCTGCCATCAGCTCCTGAAGTCTTAATGAGAAGATTGACCTGTTTCCGGCTCTTAGCTCCTCTCTGAGGTCAGCAATCTCAACCTCCGGAAGTGTGCCTCCCGTAAGCCTTCTGTTTAATTCAAAAAGATGATACTCTCCGGTAGTGGCTCGATAATATGACTCAAGCGAAGGAGTAGCAGAGCCCAGCACAACGCATGCTCCGTCGGGAAGCAGCTTTGCAAGCTCAATCGCTGTTTCTCTTGCATGATATTTGGGAGCATTGTCACTCTTATACGTCTGCTCATGCTCCTCGTCAATGATTATTATTCCTGTATTTGGAAACGGTGTGAAAAGAGCTGATCTCGGCCCTATGATTATATCTATATCACCACACCTTGCCCTCTCCATCTGGTCAAACTTCTCCCCCGGAGAAAGCGATGAATTCATCACGGAAACTCTGTCTCCGAAGTGTCTGTAAAAGCGCATGAGAGTCTGATAAGTGAGTGCTATCTCAGGAATCAGGACAATTGCCTGCTTCCCTCGCTTTATCATGTTATCTATGAGCGCTATATAAACCTCTGTCTTGCCGCTTCCCGTGATTCCGTGGATCAGATAAGTATCTCTTTTGCCATTGTCGTAGTCATTACTTACGGTGTCAACTATACTCTGCTGTTCAGGACTCAGAATCTTATCTTCATATCTTGCAGAAGTCCCTGCTATCGGAGTTCTGAAATACTCTTCACTGTCTATCCTTATAATCCCTGCTTCGCTCATACTCTTAAGGGTCTGGGAGCTCACACCGAGCTTATCCGTTATAAGCTCATAGGGGATCCTCTCGTCGCTATTATCAAGGAGTTCCTTCAGGATCCTCTCTCTGGCCTTCTGCTTCTTCCTTATACACTCATAGTACGCCTCTGTTGCCTCCCTTAGTGGCATACGCAGGGATACAAACTTATGAACCTGCCTCTTCATCTTCTTGCAGGATGGGAGCACAGTCTTAAGGGCAGCATTCATGGTACCGCCATAGTTTCTCTTCATCCAGGCGGCAAGCTTAATGGATATATCATCGGCAGAAGTCATATCCTTAGACACTGCTATGATCTCTTTAATCTTATCCGGATCCCAGTTTGCCTCATCCGTAAGCTCGATCACATACCCCTTTCTCTGGGTATCCCCCTTACCAAAAGGCACAATAACACAATCTCCGACAGCCACCTTTCCTCTTAACCTGTCCGGAATTCTATACTGAAAAAGTCTATCAACTTTCTCATGGGATATATCAATTATTATATTCGCGTAAAGTGCTGCTTCTCTTTCCAAGTGTAACTCCTTTACGTATTCAGTCTCAAAAACATATAGGCTATTATACCACGCCCTAATCCGATTCCTTAGACGATCTCATCTAAACGTAAATTATTTGAAGGCGGCTCTGACTGGAGGGCTCCCGGCCAATATATGTGAGAATTTTTGAGTCTTGTCCTGCGGAGATGAGACCTATCAATTTCTTAGTGCCTATGCACGTAGAAATTGATGTCCAGGGCTCAGTGGAGCGCTTAGGACAACGAGAAAATGATCACATATATTGGCCGGGAGCCCCCAGGCAGAGCCGCCCCAAGTCCTTCATCATTTGCGTTCGTTGAGGATTTCCTGGATGAGTTCGCGCTCGTCCATGTGGTATTTGACGCCCTTGATCTCCTGGTAGTCCTCGTGGCCCTTGCCGGCGAGAACAATGATGTCACCCTGCTCGCCATGGTCGATGGCATAAGCTATGGCTTCCTTGCGGTCAGTGATCTTGATGTATTTGCCATCGGTTTTTTTGATGCCGGTCTCGATGTCATTTATTATGTCCTCCGGCTCCTCAAAACGAGGATTGTCAGATGTGATTATGGTGAAGTCCGCATATCTTCCGGAGACCTCTCCCATCTCAAAGCGGCGGAGCTTACTTCTGTTGCCGCCACAGCCAAAGAGACAGATAAGTCTGTTGGGGCGATAATCGCGAAGTGTTGTCAAAAGAGATTTAAGCGCCATTGCATTGTGGGCGTAGTCAATCATCAGTGTGAAATCATCAGATACCTTGACCATCTCTATTCTGCCCTTAACCTTGGCATCCTTGAGTGCAGGAGCAATCTGCTCAGGGCTGCAGCCAAAGTGCCTTGCAACAGCAATTGCGCACAATGCGTTGTATACACTGAACTTGCCGGGATTCGTGATCTCCGCATGCATGTTGATAAGTCCCTCTGTGTCAAAGAATACTCCCAGATTACCGGGTTTTCTGATGTATGCAAGATTGATGGCGCGAATATCCACATCATTATTAAAGCCATAAGTTTCAACATCACAGGTGTGACCTTCAAGAATATCCTCGGTATGAATATCGTCTCCGTTGCAGATACCTACCTTGCACTGTTTAAAGAGAAGGCCTTTACAGTGCATGTAATCCTCAAAGTCCTTGTGTTCATTAGGGCCAATGTGATCCGGCTCAATATTGGTAAAGATTCCGATATCAAATATAAATCCCTGACTTCTGTGAAGCATAAGTCCCTGAGAAGAGACCTCCATGACTACCGCATCACATCCGGCTTCTACCATTCTGGACATGTACTCCTGTAAAGTATACGACTCAGGTGTTGTATTCTCGGCATGAATATGCTCATCACCGATTATAACCTCTATAGTTCCGATAAGTCCTACTTTGTATCCCGCATTCTCAAGCATGCTCCTGATGAGATATGTTGTAGTTGTCTTGCCCTTGGTTCCTGTTATACCTATTGTCTTAAGTTTGGAAGCCGGGTGATCAAAATATGCAGCTGAAATAAAAGCCATGGCATATCTGGTGTCTGCGACTCTTATAACAGGCAGCTCTGAGCTTTCCGGGAGCTCAACATCAGATTCTGCAACAATAGCTGCCGCATTTTTCTCAGCTGCGTCTGCCGCACAGGAATGCCCGTCAAAATTTGCACCCTTAATACAGATAAAGAGCGATCCCTCTTCAATTTTCCTGTTATCATTTATTACATTTTTAATCTCGATATCAGCCGCATTTAGTTCTCTGTTACTATTTCCTGCAGTGATTCTGTATTCAAGTCCTTCCAGCAGTTTTTCAAGCTTCATCTGTTGACCTCCGAATTTTAATATTTTCGTCACAATTGCGACACAAATGTGTATTATATTATTTTTATAGATGTGAACTAGCTCACATCTCCCCCTCATAAGAAACCGCAAACACACGCTTGTCGTGTGTTTTTGTGGTTTATGGAGTATTTTTTGAATAATCACTCATTACCAGCTGAACGCTTTCTCTTCCCATATAGCTGTTAATATTCGGGTAAAAAGCCGCCTTAATGGTCATAGAATCCTTGACTTCTCCGGCGTAGAGATTCTCTACACCTTCAGCACCAAACTCACTTTCCAGAAATTCATTAAAGCTGTCCAGATCTCCAAAATACATCATATCGCAGGTTCTGCCCGATTCATCGCACACTCTGTATTTACCGCAGTTTCTGTTCTTACCCAGGATCCTGCCGGAGAGGAGTTTTACATCCTTTTGTACAAATAAAGGTTTCTCATTGCCATTCCCAAAGGGCTCAAGTCTCTCAAGCTCCTTTACAAAATCCATATCAGCATATCTGAACGGAAGGACCATATCAACCTTTAGAACCGGCACAAAATCCTCTTTTGTCAGCATACACTGTTCATTGAGTCTTGTCCTGAGTATGTCTATATTCTCAATAGGAAGCGATAATCCGGCTGCCATTTTATGTCCGCCAAACTTCGTAAACAGTTCTTTACAAGCTGAAAGCGCCTTAAACATATCATAGCTTTCTATGGATCTGCCTGATCCCTTAGCTCCCTCTGCCCCATTGGTAAGAATGATAGTGGGTCTGTAATACTTCTCTTTGATCCTTCCCGCTATGATTCCCGCAATAGATTCAGCAACATCAGGGAGATAGACCACAAGGACCTTGGGAAGCTCCCCGCCTTCAGTCATTTTCTCAATCTCCGAAATTGCAGCTTCCACTCCACGAACCGTCAGGGTCTTTCTGGAGTCATTCATATCCTTAAGATCCTGCGCCATACTAGCAGCCTTGTTTATGTCTTTTTCAAGAAAAAGAGAAAGAGCACGTGATGCAAGATCAAGTCGTCCGGTAGCATTAAGGCACGGCCCGATTACAAAGCCATAGTGGAATGCTGAAAGTCTTCTTGCATCAAGGTCATTTACATTGATGAGAGCCCTAAGCCCGGGATTTTGCGTAAATGCTATCCTCTTAAGTGACTCCTTGACAATTATCCTGTTCTCATCGCGCAGCTCCATAACATCACAGACTGTTGCGATTCCGGCAAAGATAAGCATTTCATCAAAGAATTCCCTGACTTCATCCTCTTTATCCCGACCGGTGATCCTGGCCATCATCTGAAGGAACTTATATGCAACAACAGCTCCGCATATCTCCTTAAAGCTGCAGCTTCCTTCTCTTCTCTTGGGATCAATAACTGCATCTGCAGGAGGAAGGATCTCTTTGCCACCATCACTTCCCTCTTCAAAAGGGACCTCGTGATGATCTGTGACAACTACTGTCAAGCCTTCATCCTTGGCATGTCTGACCTGTTCAAATGCAGCTATTCCATTATCACAGGTAATAATGGTATCACGGCCTTCTGCAATGGCATCATCCACCAGCTTGATACTAAGTCCGTATCCGTCCTTGACCCTGTCAGGAAGGACATAATCAACATCTGCCCCAAAAAGCTCAAGACCCTTGACCAGGATATAGGAAGAACAGATTCCATCCACATCATAGTCTCCGATTACCCTGATATGAGCACCATCGGATATTCTTCCAAGTATCACCTCAGCTCCCTTTTCTATATCAAAGAGTTCTGAAGGGTCATGAAGCATCGAAGCATCTCCGGAAAGATATCTCATTATCTCTTCATCAGTAGAAAGCCCTCTATTGATAAGAAGTCTGGCTGTTATCCTGCTTATTCCAAACTTGTCTGCTATCGCATCAAAGTCAGCCTTCTTCATCTTCACCATCCATTTTGACATACAAACACTCCTCAAATCCATACTAAAAGATGTCTATACCCTTGCATAAAATGCTCAAAAGGGTAAAAAAACACCGTTCATATTATTATAAACATGAACGGTGTCCTATATTTATACCTTATTCAGCTTTTTTGCTTCCAATGAAGTTCTTAAAGCTTGTCTTGAGGTCATACCACATAGGTGATGCGATGAAGATTGATGAGTATGTACCACAGATTACGCCAACCATAAGTGGAAGAGCAAAAGCCTTGATATCAGCTACACCGAATATGTAAAGAGCAAATACTGTAAAGAATGTAGTTGCTGATGTAAAGAGGCTTCGTGTAACAGTCTGGGATACACTGGTATTTACCAGATCTTCCATCTCCTTCCTGCCTGTTGCAAGGTGCAGGTTCTCACGGATACGGTCGAAGGTAACAATTGTATCGTTGATGGAGTAACCGATGATCGTAAGTACTACTGCGATGAATGTGTTACCTACTGCAAGTCTTGTAAACGCATAAGATGCAACTACAACAAGTGCATCATGGGCAAGAGCTATAATAGCAGCTGCACCAAACTTGATATCCTTGAATCTGATCCAGATATAGATCAACATAAGTGCAAGCGCTATAGCAAGAGCAACTACTGCATCAGTTCTCATCTCTGAGCTGATGACACCACTGATGGTCTCTGCTGCTATGTTCTCAGGGCTTACACCGTAATTGGTTTCAAGCATCTGATCAACAGCCTCTCTCTGATCAACTGTAAGAGTTGATGTCTTAAAGATAACCTGATTTGTTCCGGTAACTGTCTGGATAAGGACCTCATTGATGCCTGCTGCACTCTTGATATCTTCCTTAACACCTGACTCAAGCTCAGCAAGAGTGTATGCCTTGTCAAATGTAACAGTTGTTGATGTACCGCCAACGAAATCAAGGCTGTAGTTAAATGCTCCCTTACCTGCTGATGCATTAACACCCATAACTACAAAGCCGGCAATAATGATTGCGCATGAAATAGCGTAGAATATCTTTCTCTTACCAACAAAATCGAACTTCTTAACCTTCTTGGCCTTACCGTAAAGAACAGGACTCTGGAGTCCGATTCCGTAAAGGATTGATGTGATAGCTCTTGTAACAACAAGTGCTGTAAACATTGAAAGGATAATACCAAGTATAAGAGTCTCAGCAAATCCCTTAATGCTTCCTGTACCCTTCCACAACAGTACTGCTGCAATGATAAGGGTTGTGATATTACCGTCAAGGATTGATGACAGAGCCTTGTTATATCCGTTCTTTCTTGCTTCATCAACCGACTTGCCTGCTGCAATTTCCTCCTTGATCCTGGAGAAAACAAGCACGTTGGCATCAACCGCCATACCGATTGAAAGGATGATACCTGCTATTCCGGGAAGAGTAAGTGTCATTTCGAATGCAGAGAGCAGGAATACTATAAGTCCTGAATAAAATGCCAGAGCAATTGTTGCTGAAAGGCCCAGCAGTCTGAAGAACACGATCATAAATACTGCAATAAGTGCAAATCCAACCGCTGCTGCGATAAGGCTTGTCTTAATAGCATCACTTCCCAGCTGAGCACCTACAACGTTTGAACGAAGTTCGTTGAGCTGAAGCTTAAGTCCACCGATACGGATCATTGAAGCAAGATTATCTGCTGCCTCAAATGAGCTCATTCCGGTGATGACAGCCTTGCCGTCCGTGATAGCTGCCTGAACAGTAGGAACACTGATAAACTGTCCGTCATAATAGATACCGATGCTCTCACCGTTTGCAAAAGCCTTTGTTGTAGCATCTGCAAATGCCTTGGCACCATTTTCCGTAAACTCAAGGGAAACAACAGCCTCCTGTGCTCCGTATGAATCCTGCTGATATGCTGCCTGGGCAACTTCTACATCTTCGCCTCCAAGAACAATTGATCCTTCAGCCTTAAGCTCTTCAATTGTCTTGTTGAGCTGGTAGCCATAGATCATCATACCGTTCTCATCAGTCTCAACATTTCCATCCTCTGTGATTCCGGAATGATATGTGTAGTTATCATTGCCATTTGCATCTGTCTGAGCTATGAAATAAAGATTACCGGGCTGTCCCAGATCCTCAAGGATCTTGTTGGCATCTGACACGCCGGGAATCTCAATGTTTATACGGTTTGTACCTTCCTGATAAACCTGAGACTCTGTGCTGTACTGCTGCACACGCTGCTGCAGCTTGTAAATGGTATCTGACATATCCTCTTTACTGGGAGTGCCATCACCAACTACCTCGTAAGTGATGCTGACACCACCTGCAAGATCAAGTCCGAGATCAATACTATCAAGTGATCCTGACTTATCGGCGCCGAGTCCGAAAACTGCTGAGTACCCGATTCCCCCAAGAAGTCCGAGGGTAAGGATCAGCGCCAATACATACTTTAACCTTTTCATGACTTATTATTCCTCCATTTAACCTTCTTCAGCTAATGCTGCTTTTATCATAATCGCACACTCGATGCGCTTCCTTTGAAGCTCACATCCGTGCTTATATGTCGTATTGATATCACCGTTGAAATTATAGGCATTGGCAGCACATCCGCCGCTGCAATAATATCTGGCAAAACACTTTTCGCACTCAGGTCTTGAGTAAACATTGCTCTTTTTGAACATCTCACGGATGTCATCTCTCTTGATCCCCTCGAAGACATTTCCCATAATAAAGTCTTCATTGCCGACAAACTGATGGCACGGGTAAAGATCTCCCCATGGTGTAACACCCAGATATTCGCATCCCGATCCGCAGCCGGAAAGTCTCTTGGCCACACATGGACCGCCCTCAAGATCTATATTGAAGTGGAAGAAGTTAAAGCCCCTTCCCTCTTTTCGTCTCTCCAGATAGAACTTTGCAAGCTTATCATATTCCTCGCAAAGCTTTGGAATATCTTCATCCTTAAGAGCGTACCAGTCATCAGGTTTAGCAACAACCGGTTCAACAGAAATCTGCTTAAAGCCAAGATCCGCCAGATGCTTAACAT
The DNA here is from genome assembly GCA_946623755.1 of uncultured Butyrivibrio sp. GTDB lineage: Bacteria > Bacillota > Clostridia > Lachnospirales > Lachnospiraceae > Butyrivibrio. The sequence continues at coordinate 84,232 of CAMORK010000002.1, forward strand.
CCTCTGAGAAATCAAGATTGTTGTGAGTGAAAGTACCTCTTACAAAGTAACGCAGCTGATGACGGGACTCGGCAACCTTTTTGAACTTGGGAACTATATCGTCATAACAGCCCTGTCCGCCTTTTCTGGGACGCATAAAGTCATTGACTTCCTTGCGGCCGTCGATGGACAGAACAATATTTCCCATCTCTTTATTAACATAATCGAGAATCTCATCATTAAGGAGCGTTCCGTTTGTGGTGATCGTGAACCTGAAGTTCTTGTCATGCTCCTTCTCAATGCTGCGACCGTATTCTACTATCTTTTTAACAACCTCCCAGTTCATGAGAGGCTCTCCGCCAAAGAAATCTACCTCAAGATTTCTTCTGTTTCCGGAATTCTTAACAAGAAAATCAAGAGCTGCCTTGCCGACTTCCTCGCTCATAAGAGCTCGCCTTCCGTGGTATTCTCCCTCATCGGCGAAACAGTACTTACAGCGAAGATTGCAATCGTGCGCGATGTTGAGACAGAGCGCCTTAACTACCGTATCTCTCTCCTGGAATTCCTCAACATAGTTCTCATATACATCATCTGTATAAAGAACATCTGATGCTCTGAGCTCCAAAAGCTCAGAAATAGCTTCTCCGATGTCCTCAGGTGAATACTTCGAAGATATCTCAGGCATGAGGATTATCTCGTTAAAGAGCTTCTGAAAATCCTCATCTCCTTCCCTGTCCTCACCCTCCGGAGCAGCTGCGGTGCCGTGATAGCTCACAAGCTTCTCTTCAACGATGGGAACCAGGTCTAAAACAACGTCATCCACAACATGAACAGATCCTGAATTCACGTCCAGAACTATGTTGTAGCCGTTGTTTGTGTACGCGTGAACCATAAAAATAAAAACTCCTAACTAATAAAATCATATAACGCAAGAATAGGCAGCGACCGATGAATGGGGTCGCTGCCCAACATGATTGCTTAACTTATCGGTAAAGATTACTTGCTAAGCTGCTCACAGCTCTGGTTACCTACTGTGCATGATGTCTTGCAAGCTGACTGGCATGATGTCTGGCACTCACCGCATCCGCCCTTCTTCATTGATTCCTTAAGGTTTCTGGTTACTAATGACTTTACATGCTTCATAATATTGCCTCCTACTTGAAAATGCTCTCTTTTCGCACTTCGAGTTTTATGTCGATTTAGTATATCATAAAAAACTCAAAGATAAAAGTGGACTTTTAAAGTTTTTCTATTTCCTGAGCCGGAGCTGTTACGGTGATAAGGACCTTGGTAATACGGTTTCCTTTGATTCCCCTTGCAGTAAGGGTAATACCATTATCCAAAGTAACCGTTTCGCCATATCCTGGGAGTCTGTCCAGCGCCTCAATCATAAGTCCTCCGATGGAGTCGTAGTCCTCAGAGTCAAGCTCTGTCCCAAGTTCATCGTTTATATCATCCAGCTTCATATTACCTTCTACAAGGTAGCGCCTTCCGCCTACGTTCTTGATAAGATTTTTCTCATCGGAATCGTATTCATCCCTGATCTCTCCGACAATCTCCTCAAGAAGGTCTTCAAGTGTGATCATTCCTACGGTAGCTCCGTACTCAGATAAGACAAATGCCACATTCTGTGATTTCTCTCTCATCTCCACAAGAAGATCCGCAGTCTTTTTAAATTCATATGTATAATATGCCTTCCTCAGGTGATCCGATATTTTGAATGACTCATGGTCCTGTAAAAGAATGAGGTCTTTGACATTTATAAGGCCGATAATGTTATCCTGTTCATTTCCCTCATATACAGGGATTCTGGTGTACATATTCTCCTTAAAGATCTTCATGACCTCATCGTATGTAGCCTGCGTGCTGACACAGCTCATATCGATCCTTGGTATCATGATGTCTTTGGCCACAGCATCGGAAAAATCAAATACATTGTAAATGATCTCCTTCTCGCCGCTCTCAATGACACCGTCCTCATGGCTAACATCCACGTAGGTCTTGAGCTCATTCTCCGTCATGGTCTGACGGTTATCGGTATCCACATGAAGAATCTTCAGTATAACGGTTGCTATACCGTTAATGATAAAACTAAAGGGAACCATGATGGCCATAAGAGCTACAATTATCCCCGAGTACCAGAGAGAAATATTCTCTGCATAAGCTGTTGCTATGGTCTTGGGAATGATCTCGCCAAAGATCAGAACAACAAGGGTAAGTACTCCGGTTCCGATTCCTATGGCAAAGCTTCCGAACATATCCGTTACGAGAACGGTCATAAGCGCAGATGCACTTAAATTCACAATGTTATTTCCGATCAGTACTGCCGAGAGCATCTTCTGCGTATCTTCGCAGATTCTTAATACCCTCGCAGCACCCTTACTACCCTCATCAGCAAGTGCCTTCATCTTAACCTTATTACAGGTCATAAGCGCTGTCTCTGCTGATGAAAAAAACGCAGACAACAAGACCAACAAAACTAATATAATTATTCTTACCAAATGAACGTCCAAAATATTCTCCTCATTACATTTTTATAGTACACAGGGCGAAGGAAGGCCCCTGCGGGAGCCCCCTTCGCCCGTCATTAATCAGCTGAGCGGATTGAGATAAAACTCCTTAAAGTCTTCATATCCCTGTTCTACAAGCTGCTGCTTCTGGAATTTCTTGTTCTTATTCATGCGGACCACAAGAACCTGTGAACCCTTTGCCCTCTCTTCCTGTGCTTCCTTGATTATCTCTGCAAGTCTGTCCCCTGCAATTCCTTTTTCTATAAGGAAAGCCTTCTTCTGATCAGCTCCGGGAATCTTGAATCCCTCATCCATCATGATCATGATGATTCTCTCAAAACCGATGGAAAATCCGCAGGCCGGAGTGTCCTGTCCAAGGAACTTGCCAACCATCTTGTCATATCTTCCGCCGCCGCCGCAGCTTCCGCCGTACTGAGGCATTGCAACCTCAAAGATTGTTCCTGTATAGTAGCTCATACCCCGGACCAGTGTAGGGTCAAAAACCATCTCAAACTGAGCAGTCTTGGTGCTCTCAACCGAGCTTATGATCTCAGAAAGTCCCTGCTTTGTATCTGCATCCAGGAAATCTCCTATCTTATCAGCGATAACCTTAAGGCCTTCCAGAGAGTCTTTTCCCTCTGCTGCCTTGAACAGATCAAGGTACTTATCTACGCTCTCCTGCGCAAAACCAGCCCCCACAAGTTCCTCTGAAACTCCCTCTATTCCGATCTTATCCATCTTGTCCAGTGTTATGAACACATTGTCGTATTCTTCCTCCGGAAAAGAGCTGTAGGCTGCCATAGCCTTAAGTATCCTTCTGTCATTAATTCTGATCTTGAAATCCTTAAATCCGAGTCTTCCGAGAGTTGTGGTCGTAGCAAGAATAAGCTCGATCTCTGCAAGGTTTGAAGCCTCTCCGAGAATATCGATATCACACTGCATGAACTGACGATATCTGCCCTTCTGTGGCCTGTCAGCTCTCCAAACATTACCCATCTGCAATGCCTTAAAAGGTGAAGGAAGTTCTCCCGCATGATTTGCATAAAAACGAACCAGCGGAACCGTAAGGTCATAACGAAGTCCTGAATCCGTAAGATCATTTTCCTCTTTGGCCTCAGCCAGATTCAGCTTCTCGCCTCTCTTCATCACTTTGAAGATAAGCTTTTCATTCTCTCCTCCCTGCTTGCTGTTAAGGTTGGCAAGAGACTCAACTGCCGGTGTCTCGATTGATGTAAATCCAAATTCACCGTAAGTCTTCTTGATCACTCCAATGCAGTAGTCTCTGAGCTGCATCTCAGCAGGAAGTATATCCTTCATGCCCGTAACGGGCTTTTTCACAAGTGCCATCTCTAAAAATCCTCCAAAATACTATATACTGCTAGATTTTACTATTATTTGGCAGTAAGCACAAGCGTTTTAATGCTTATTATTCTCCCTCAGAAATTCAAGGAACTGATTCTTTGGCATTGGCCTTGCATAGTAAAAGCCCTGAATATGATCGCATCCGATCCTGATGATCTGCTCTGCCTGTTCCTTGGTCTCAACTCCCTCTGCAACGATCTCTTTTCCCAGAGATTTGATGATTTTGACAAGATTGAGCATTACCATATAGGAATTCTCTGACTCGAATGCTGACTGAATGATGCTCTTGTCCAGCTTGAACAGCTCCACCGGAAGGGTTGCGATTCTGTCCAGATTTGAATAACCTGTGCCGAAATCATCCATAGAGAATGACAATCCATGGCTGATAAGCTTTGCTATATTTTCATCCATAACCGATGAGATACCCTTCTCATAGGTTTCGGTTATCTCAAGATTTAGCTGCCCGGGTTTTACACCATGTTTCTCCATGGTCTTTATTATGTTCTCGGAAAGGTTGGTCTGGATGCAGTCAACCACCGACAGATTAACTTCAGCGTATTCAAGGCCGTTTTGGACCGCATCTGTATTGGCGATCATGTTGCAGACCTCATCCATTACAAAGCTATCTATCGACACAACCATGCCATTTCTCTCTGCAACAGGCATAAACACTGCAGGTGAAATAAATCCCATCTGAGGATTCTTAAGTCTCAGCAGAGCCTCGCAGGATGAAAACAATCCGGTCTTAGGGTCAAAGATCGGCTGATAATAAACCTCCAAAAGATCATCTTCCAGAGCATGCTTAACTATCTGATCTATCTTCTTGTCATGCTCAATATGCTTGAGATTTAAATCCGATACCCTGAGAATATCCCTGTTATGGTGGATAAGTGTCTTTTTAATAACCTCTTTGACCTCATTGAACTTGTCAACTGAGTCCACTTCATCAGGAAAGCCAATAACATAGGAGCTCTGGAAGAGCTTGACATCCTGCCCATTCATTGTCCAGAAATCTCTGAACCTTTTGCTTATCTGCTCTGTAATCTTCTCAATAAATGCATCATCGGGATCAACATCATAAATGATCATCAGATAATGACCGTCATCTGTATAGTATACTTCACCGCTGGGACTTATCTGCTTCAGATAAAAAGTGATCTGTGATAAGAGCTCAGCAACCGCTTCAAGGGGCTCTCCTCCGATTACAGCATCAAGTCTTTCCAGTGCCACACCGTAGACAGTGAAGATCTTTTTCTGAAGAAGACTGCTGGAAACCGCAAAGTTAAGAGCATTTTTCGTGCCCGCACCGCTGACTCCGTCCCTGAACTCTCCGGGATTCTGTACAGTATACACGCAGAGCAAAAGAGCCAGTGATACACTGAACTCAAATATAGAGCTGGACTTGGTAATGATCCTTATCGGCACACCCGAAAGCATGAGAACGTAATAAACAACAAGGGATATAAATTTCTCCGAACTGAGTGATCTTGCATATCTGACATACAAATACGCAGCATAAACAAAGTAGACATACAGCGAAAAGTTGACTACTGCCCCCTGGGGATAGTTGTATTCAAGTTCTCCTTCAGGTGAAAACGCAAAGAAGAAGTCACTGATGATACCGCTGAGGAAAAATACCACAGAAAAGATTGTAGGAATAAAAAGCAGGATTTTCCTCATGGCTGAATCAAGTTCAATGCGGAAAATGGTCATCACATAGACCATTGAAATATATGCGAGCAGATATGAGCAGACCTTCTCAGTAATTACAAGGAAGTTATTCCCGACAGGCGGCAGCAAAAGCTTGAAAGAATCGCTGTAAAGCCAGATGTTGTGCAAGAGCCCTGCAATATTCAAAATCAGGGCATCATAAATAAGCATCCCAAAAATCAGCCTTTGATTGTTGTTGTGAGCATCTTCCGTCAAATGGACAATAAGCACAACAATAATAACAAGCAGGGACGCAATGCCAAAACAGACATTATAATGTTCCGGACTTGTGATGAGTTCCATCATTATCCCTCTTCAAAATAAGCATCAATATATTTTACAAAAGAACTGTCTTTCATGGGCTGGCCCATATAATCCCCCACAAGGAAATCGCACCCGAGTTCTTCTGCCATCAGTTTATCTTCCTCAGTTTCTATATCTTTAGCTCCAACAAAGATGCTTATGTCGTGGAACAGATTTACTATTCCTTTCGCCACGAGCTTCATCTTCTCCGATTCACGGGCTTTGACCAGAATATCATGGGCAATGTTTACCTGAGTAACGGGAAGTGCCATGATCTTATCCAGATCTCCGTAGCCGCTTCCGAAATCATCGACTATGATCGAACATTTTTGTTCTCCCATGAGCTTTAAATTCCGCTCAGCCACACCATTCATCGTCGTGATGGTAGTCTCAGTAAGTTTCAGTGTGATCCATGATATTTCCGCCGTCTCCTCCCTGGCAATTTTCTTCATTCTTCTGATAAAGTCATTCTTTGAGATTTCACCCTGCGACATTCCCACCACTGCTCTGTACTTGCCATTCTTATCTCCCGCATTCCAAAAAGCGAGTGCCCTGCAGGCTCTTCTGTACACCGTTTCGTCCATATCCATAAGGGCCTGAGTCGCATTGATATCCGGAATATGTCCGCGCATATCAATCTCATTTCCGTACTCATCCTTTAAAAAGCACAGCACGTCAGCACAATAATTTATCCTGTATATTTTTGACAGAACAGGCTGATATCTGATGACAAAGCTCTTGGTATCCAGGTTATTCCTTGCCAGCATATCGTAATCTGTTATCTTCTTAAGTTCAGTGTATTCAGGCTTGTTTACATCTATTATCTGATCTATGTCAGAAGCTGCATGTTCAACAATAAGATCAAGTCTTGCCAGAAGCTCGGATGCAGTCTTGTAATGCTCCGGGTACTCCATAAGAAAGCAGTGTGTCTCAACCCTGATAGCCATATTTGAAAAGCTCCAAGATTGCTGGAGTCTTTTTGATATACTGTTCAAAAGTGCAAGAACTTTATTTTTATCAACAGTATGTACCGTAATGGCAAAGACATATTCAGAATATCTGTAGGCATAGCACTGCAGACGGTATTCCAGCCTTCCGACATATTTAAGATATCTTGTAATCTTTTTCATAACTGCCTGAGCCTGTGAATAACCAATCTCGTCACTGAGCGCTCTGATATTATCAATCGTCACAAAAATAGTGCTCTGTGCGGTCTTTATACCGGTCTTCAGATCAAGGCCTTCAAGAAAAGCCTTTCTGTTAAGAATATTCAAATTCTCATCAACCATTTCACTTGGGTTCTGAAGCGATATATAAACAAGAGTTATTCCAATAGTACTTAGCAGATTCTCAATAAGTACCGTAGGCCATATAAACTGAACAACCATACCCGAAAGAGTAAGCACTACAAAAGAGAGCACAACCACCTTTGTTCTAAGGCGCATCAAAATATTGTACCTGAAAAGAAGGGAGATTCCATAGACCATGTAGTATCCCGCCAGAATATAATACAGGAAAACAAATCTCTCTCTTTGATAAAGACCATCTTCTGTATAGCTGAACAGAATAGGCACAAAGAGATTGATCACAACGAGAGCGATTCCGATGTAATACCCGAGCATAACGCCGATAAAATCCGACAGTCTCCTGGCATCGACATAAATATCAAGAACAGCAAGCATATATCTCAGATAACAAAAACCCGTTCCAAGATGTGCTATAAAATACAACGATCCGCAGAACATCTCAGCCGGATGATACCAGGGGCCCGAAAAAGGCCTCATCTGGAGGAAAGTCTCCATTCTTTCGGCAAGAGTAGCTGCAAATGTTGCCAAAAAGAGCATGACATAAGCTCTCTGCCTGTAAGCCGGTACCCAGCGTCTTGACAGAGAGGTTATAGCAACAGTTCCCAATATGCACAATGCACAAATATCAAAGTAAAAATTATACTGCATATTCTGTCTTTATGATCCCATAAAAATAGTGTTATCGGAGGGCATAAATCCGATAACACTATTATACGTCAAGTTATGATATTTTGATACAATATTGAACTATTAAAAGTATATTAACTAGCCGGCATGCCTTGCCGTCCCGCATGGTTGGCCAGTTCTGGAGATATATCCTGTCATCTTCGTAAAGAGGTTCAAGCTCTAATTCAAATGTAAGCTCATCTCTTTCTCCAAATTTATCAAAATACCTCTTAAGACCAACCTCAAAATCCTGTCCGGTATAGAAATTATCATCAAGGATCTCACCATCCTTAAGCAGTCTTGCTGTATTAGCCTCATACTCAATGTTTGCAAAGATTTCTCCAAGACCGTCCAGTTTGCCGGGAAGCCTGATCTCGTATACAGTCTCGCTCTTCTGTGAAAACTCTGCTGAGAGCACATTTTCTATCCTGTTCTTTCCCTGATAGAGCGCAAATGCATCTCCACTCATGAAGTCCTGCGCTTCTCCGGCTTTCTTTTCCTTCTCAAATCCCGGAGGTTCATAGTCAATATCCGGATAAATCCTGAACTGCGGTGTCTTGAACTTCTCTTCCTGTGAAACCTCGAAATAAAGCTGCACATGTCCTTCTGCATCAGTTACGGGTTCCGCATCAGATATTATCAGATGTTCCTTTCCACCTATAGTCACTTTGGCAGAATGAAGCGCTTCAGCAGCTGTAAGAGTTATGATCGTATTCCCATCCAGATCTCCCTTGACATCAGCACTTGCCTGTCTGTCACTATCGGTATAGAAGACATAAGCATCATGTCCTCCAATTCCTGCGCCGTGTAAGATACATACAGGTGTTGCATCTATAGTCAAAAGAGCTTTCTCTCCAACAGGCATTCCGAACGGATAAAAGAAGTAATCTCCATCCTCCACATCCCGTCTTGGGAAAGAAGCAAGTATTTCTTTTCCATCCTCAGCGTAAGCATTAAGCTCAGCATCTTTATGGGCCGCCATCTCATATCTGCGCTGATAGTTGTTTACAAAGAAGTAGCCTCTCGATGCTTTTTCCCCATCGGGTCCTATGACTCTTTTAAATCTGACTGCCGTCCTCAGGCTCTGTAAATCCTCCGGCTTGGCCGGATTACCCGGCTGTCCGGTATACGCCATATCTGTCAGATCATCACCAAAATCGTGAACAAAAGCTGAAAGCAGTCTTACATGTCTGTAGGTATCTTCCATTTGTCCATACTCACGAAGAGGTGCATTAAAGTCATATGAGCACTCCGGAAGGTCATTGGGATATCCCGTTTCTCTAGTCTCCTGCAGAGTTGTAAGTTTGCCCTTAGGATTCGTCCCACCGTGGTACATGTAATAACCAAGAAGATTTGCTCCGCTTCCCAGCTTGGTCATGGTCATTGCTGCAGTATCAGTACCTGTAGCAATCGGTCTTCTGTGCTTTGTAACCTGAAGTCCTCCGCCGAGCTCAGCAGTAAGATACGGGAACTTGTCCATATCAAAGGTGATCCCGACTCCGAGGCCATGATCAGAGCCAATGTTGTGATCATTTCTTTCTCTTGTAAAGATGTAGTTACCACTTGGCTCAATCTCTGTTGTTCTCTGATCCCAGGGAGCTTCACAGTATCCGCCCATTACAGGGATCATGCCTCCTGTAACAGCCCCGCCCCATCCCGTTGCTGTATAGATGGGAGTTTCAAATCCGATCTCTTTTGCCATGGCAAGAAGAGTTCTCATATGCTGTTCGCCCTCTTCTCCGCCTTTTCCACCGCAGTGGCCGTATTCATTTTCAATCTGAATGCCTATTACAGGTCCGCCGTCCTTTATAAAAAATCCTTTGGACTGCTCATAGGTCTTTTCATAAAAACGTCTTACATGCTCAAGATACTCAGGAGCATCGGTTCTTGGCTCATACCCTTTAGTCTCGGCATCCTGCAGCAGCCAGTCCGGAAAGCCTCCGTTTCTGGCCTCTCCGTGTGCCCAGGGTCCGATTCTCAAAATACTGTAGAGTCCGCATTTTTTAACCGTCTCAAGGAAAGCTCTAAGGTCTCTGTCCCCTGTAAAATCGTATTCACCCTGTATCTCCTCATGGTGTATCCAGATTACATAGAGGGATACAATATCGATCCCTCCGGCTTTCATCTTAAGCAGTTCCTCTTCCCAGTACTTGCGGGGATATCTGGAAAAATGCATCTCTCCCATCATAGGGAAGATTCGCTTACCATCGACAATCAGACTTATAGGGTCGAAGGTAATATTCGATTTTGAAGTGATTTTCATAAAAACTCCTCTTATTTCGTGCTTTCTTTTAGTATTACCTCATACCCTCCCAGCATCTTGCTTGTAACCGGTACATTATCGATAATATCCAAAAGTGTCTTGGCAGCCACCGCACCAAGATTTCTGTCATTAAAATTAAGTGATGTAACTGAGGGTATTGCACTCTCGAGTATTGAACTGTTGTAGAAGGAAGCAACCCTCAGGTCTTCCGGGATCTTGATGTGTTCATCCCTACATCTTGAAATAACTTCGCCGGCAATATTGTCATCCATGCATATAACACCGTCGATGTTCTTCTTACGAAGATCCTTAAGGATATTGCCCACCTTGGACATAGATTCAACATCCAGATAAATAAGGCCACCGTCAATGCTGATATCCGCATCTTTAAAAGCATCAGCAAAGCCCTGATATCTGGTTCTTGTGATTATATGTTCTGTTGATCCCCCAATAAGTGCAAGCCTCTTAAGCCCTTTTGCAATCAGGATCGAAGTCAGTTCCTTGCACGCAGCATAGTTGTCATTATCTACATAGATAATATCCTTATCGTCAGTACTTCCGACAGCTACAAAGGGTATCCCGCTCTCTTTTAAAAACCTGGCAGGTCTGTCATGCACAAGGGTCCTGGTGAGAATAATTCCGTCAACCTTGTGGTTATCAATTATCCTCCTTAGTCCTGTAAAATCATCTCCGCTTACCATCGACACAATAATGTCGTAACCGTAACCGGATGTAACCTCACTCATCCCGATCATACAGCGCTGGAAAAACGGAAGATCCACAGCATTATAATCATCCGGCCATATAACGCCGATATTATAGGTCTTTTTCTGTGCGAGAGCTCTCGCCATCAAATTAGGCCTGTAATTATGCTCTTCAATGTATTCCAGAACTCTCAGCCTTGTATCATCGCCCACTCTTCCCTTGCCCGAAATAGCGCGGGAAACGGTGGTCTTTGAGATGCCAAGGGCTCTGGCAACATCATCGATTGTAATTTTGCCGTCCGCCATTTCAATTATTCCTCTTTTACCAGAGTTGATAATACCTCATCAAGTCTAATGTAGTTCAGCCCTTAACAGCTCCTCCGGTTACACCTTCAACATAGTATTTCTGAAGGAACATGAACAGCAGTGTTACAGGGATTGCTACAAGGACGCCGCCGGCGCAGAATCTTGTAAAATATCCCTGATAGTCATTGGTCCAAACCCATCTTGTCATACCTACTGCCACGTTATAGCTTGTGTCATGTCCGAACGCAACATAGGAAGCAAATACGTAATCACACCATGGCGCCATGAAAGCAACCAGTGCAGTGTAGATTATGATCGGCTTAGACATAGGAATGATCATTGTGAAGAATATCCTTGATCTTGTAGCGCCATCGATCATTGCCGCTTCATCAAGTGCCTTGGGAATTGTATCAAAGTATCCCTTGCAGACATAATAGCCCATTCCGCAGCTAGCCACAGATACAAGGATAAGACCTGGGATAGCACCTGCCTGTGTAAGTCCAAACTGCTTCAACAGGAAATACAGGCAGATCATTGTAAGGAATCCGGGGAACATACCAAGAACAAGCCAAAATCTCATAAGGAATGTTCTTCCCGCGAATCTCATTCTTGAAAGTGCATAGCTTACGCACAGCTGAATGATCGTCTGAAAAAGAGATACAAATACCGCGATAATGATCGTGTTCTTATACCATAAAAGGTAGTTGGTCTGACTGCTGTCAAAAAGGAATTTATAATTGTCCAGTGAAAAATGCTTGGGCACCAGATAGTCTACCATTCCGCCATACTCTGTGGCATATGATCTGAAGCTCTGAAGGACAAGTCCCACAAACGGGAACAGCCAGATAATACTTATAAGTATCAGTATGATATAGCCAACAGCGTTTCCGATGGCTCTTTTTGTCTTGTATGATTTCATTATTGGAAGCCCTCCTCATCTTTAACTGACGGAAGCATGTTGTAAACAACAAGTGAGATCACCGCTGTAACTACAAATACCATGATTCCGATTACCGCCGCCATCCTGTAGTTGGTGTCGTTTACTGTCATCTTGTAGAGCCATGTGATAAGAAGGTCTGAATATCCGGCCTTCTCTGCAAGGTTAACCGACTGTGGTTTACCCTGAGTAAGAAGGTAAATAACATTGAAGTTGTTGAGGTTTCCTGTAAACTGTGTCAGCAGGAAAGGTCCTGTTACAAACAGCATATATGGAAGGGTTATACTTCTGAACATCTGCCAGGGATTTGCGCCGTCAATTCTTGCACTCTCGTAGAGATCCTCGGGAATGTTCATGAGAAGTCCTGTTGCGATCAACATCATGTATGGAATACCGATCCAGATATTAACAATGATTATGGTGATCCTTGCCAGCATCGGATCTGTCCAGAAAGGAATATAGTTCTTAATGATACCCCACTTTATCAGATATCCGTTGATAAGTCCGTCATTGGCAAACATCTTCATTACATAAAGAAGTGAAACAAACTGCGGAACAGCAATGGTAAGAACCAGAATTGTTCTCCACAGCTTCTTGAATTTTATTCCCTTTTTATTGATCAGCATTGCTACTGCCAGTCCAAGGAAATAGTTTGTAAATGTCGCAAACAGCGCCCATACAAGGGTCCATAAAAGAACCTGCAAAAAGGTTCCGCCAATACCCGCTCCGGAAAATGAAACCAGATTTTTGAAGTTCTCAAGCCCCACCCAGGTGAACAGATTGGATGGTGACTGGTGATTCTTGTCATAGTTTGTGAAAGCCACAAGAATCATGAACACAATGGGAAGTACGGTAAATACAAAGATTCCTATCACAGGAAGTGATAAAAGTGTCTTATGGAAATTCTTGTCAAAGAGTGATAAAAAGACATCCTTGTTGGAAGGAAGCTTTTTCCCCTGTTTTAAAAGAAGCTCTTCTTTGCGATTTTCTCTTACATTTATATACCAGATGGCAATAAATGCAATTATTGCAAAGATGCACAAAACGCCAAACAGCAGGATCAGAAAGCTGTTGTCACCGTAAACAGTCTTTCGTCCCACCTTCTTGGTGGCGACTGTTCCAAGTGTTGAGAACTTGGAAAGATACTGCCATCCAAATCCGGCCATATAGTAGAAGAACAGCACTTCGCTACAAAGCAGTGCAATTCCGATAAGTATCTGTCCTCTGAGAATGGGGCCAAGCCCAAAGATCAAAAATGAGAGCTTAGTCTTAATATCCCCCTCAATAAATGTTACCCCTACTTCTTTAAAGCCCTTTCCAAGGGCTTCAAAAAACAAAGACGCTGCACTTTTTTTCTTTTTTTCTGCGCCATTTGCCATACCATCAGCCTCCTTCTACCAATGCGCAAGCATTTTTAGTTTAAAACAGGCCCGGAAACTTAATGAATCCGGGCCTGATACGAATGTAAATAATGTAGTTCTGCTCTCGCACTTCGTGCTCGCCAGAACAAAGTTCGATCACGAAAATCAGAGATTTTCTATCTCACTTTTACTGAGCGTAGCTCTCACAAGTTGTCTGGAAGTCTGTAAGAGCCTTCATGAATTCATCATCTGAAGAATCAGCCTTGATCTCACCTGAAATGATTGAATCACCAAGTGATGTAGCAAGTGTCCAGTAATCTCCAGGATACTGTCCCTGAGGAATTGTGTACTGAAGCTGCTCAGCAAGAGCTGAAAGTGCTTCATCAGCCTGAACTGCATCTGACTTCTGAGCGTTAAGGTTTGAAGGGCCCCAGCCTACTGCATTATATCTTGCAAGCTGTACTTCTTCGCTTGAAAGGAATGCTGCAAGAGCATCACAAACTGCAAGCTTATTGTCATCTTCCTGAGGCTTAACACCAAGGAGCTTGAATCCACCGAAACCGCTCATCTGATATGTCTTGCCATCAGCGCCTTCAAATGTAGGAAGCTTAGCACATGCATAGTTGTCACCGAACATATCCTTAGCTGCCTGTGCATCCCATGTACCATCAACGATTGCTCCGCAGTTAGTTGCGTTTGAAACAGCTGAACCGTTCTGGAATGACTTAGAAGAAGCAACTTCTGCGATCTTCTTAAGAGCAACTACTCCGGCATCAGATGCGTATGTAGAATTGCACTTTGTGAAGTTACCTGAATCATCTGTATCGTATGTAAGCTCAGCACCTGCTCCGAAGAAGAATGCTGTCTGATACCAGCCTGAGTTGATCTCGAAGTAGAAGTTCTTGCCTGCTGCTTCGCAATCAGCGATGATGCCTTCAAGAGTAGAAGGATCTTTTACAACACTCTTATCATAGTAAAGGAAATATCCGTTATCTGATGTAAGAGGATAAGCATAAAGTGTACCACCTACTGTAGCAGCACCAACTGCACCGGCATCGTTCTGAGCCTTAACAGCCTCGGCGTTTGAGTCCTCAACGACCTCAAGAGCACCTGCAGTAACAAGTCTTGCAATCTGATCCTGTGCGAATGCATAGATATCAGCACCGGCTTCTACGTCTGTGATCATGTTTCCGGCTGCATCGCCTTCACCAACAGCCTCAACTGTGAATGTGTATCCCGAGAACTCAGGGTGTGCATCCTGGAATGCCTTGATCTGCTCGTTTGTGAAATCAACAACGTTATCAGCAACCCATACCTTAATGTCGCCTGTACCGTAATCTGTGATCTCTTCTACAGCCTCAGTTGCTTCCTGTGCAGTGTCCTGAGCTGTCTCTGCCACCTCAGTAGCTGTCTCTGCTACAGTCTCAGCTGTCTCTGTAGCTGTCTGTGCTGCTTCCTGTGAGCCACATCCTGCAAGGAGTGTTGCACCCATAGCAGCTGTCATTAAAACAGATACCAATTTCTTTTTCATATAAATCCCTCCATTTGTTAAAAGTGACTGCGCAATTTTGCGCAATCGGTTGCTCCATTAATGAGTCTATGCTTTGTGCAATATTTTGTCAATTAAGAAATTTGTTACATATTTTTGCCAAAAAATTATACAAATTGCACATTGACTATTTTAGTGGGAACGTTTCCGGAAACGTTGTCGGTAACGTTTTGCGCACTCGGTTTCTCTACGCTATTCTGCGATAATATGCACCGTTTTGCGCAATTTTTCCGCAACAGGTCATGTCCATCAAAGTCGTCATAAGTGCAGGCATAGACAGCCTTTCACCCTTCTTAAACAGCTCTTCTGCAATGTATGATGTCGATACCGGAATGATATCAATAATCTCCAGAATTTTTTCCTCTATCGTTAACTCCTTATTAACCTCCAATTCATTGTCAGGTGTGCACACCAGCTCCTTTTTACTTCTCTCTTCAAGGTCCCTGCCACAGTTATTCATACATCCTATGCTTCTTAGCCTCTCAAGCACATCCTCTACTGCAGTCGCGACTCCCGCCCCCTGGCTTATAAGGTAGTTGCAGCCGTCACTCAGTCTGTCTGTTACTCTTCCCGGTACAGCCAGCACTTCACGCCCCTGCTCCAATGCAGTATCCACAGTGATCTGTGTTCCCGATTTCTGCCTTGCCTCTACCACAAGAAGGACATCGGAAAGGGCACTGATGATCCTGTTTCTCATCGGGAAGAAATTTGCCATCGGCTCCATCCCCGGAGGATACTCTGAAACAGCTCCTCCGTTCTTAAGAAGTGCATCATATATTGTCTTATTTTCGGGCGGATAGCAGATATCAACTCCGCACCCCAAAACGCCAAAAGACCTCCCTCCGGCCTCAAGCGCAGCTCCCTGTGCGATGCTGTCTATCCCCCTTGCCATTCCGCTGATCACCTGCACTCCCGAAAGTGCCAGTCCTCTTCCGAACTGTCTTGCCATATATCTTCCGTATTCAGAACACATTCTGGCCCCGACAATTGACACTGAAGGTATCGAAGGATCCGGAAGATCCCCCTTCACATAGATTGCAAACGGCGCGTTTGGTATGTTCTTTAATTTTTCGGGAAACTCAGGATCGATCCTTGATACAAAGCGAACTCCTTTGTCCTTAAGCTTTTTCCTTTCTGCATCAAAATCCCAGCTGTATCTGGATCTTTCTATGCTTTCTGCTTTCTTCCTCGAAAGAAGCTTTGACAGTTCCCCTGTCCCCAGCTGATACACGTCTCTGCAGCTTAGTCCGCTGCACAGAAGTTTGTCCACACTGGCATTTCCAACATTAGGCACGTTGAAAAGCCAGTATGCATAGTCTTTTTCACTTATTTCCATTCTTATTCCTCCATCTGATGCCAATATTTTCCGTCCGTGATCCTGTAGCCGACCGCTTCCATCAGATGTATCTGTCTGATTTCCTCACAGCCATCAATGTCTGCAATAGTCCGGGCCACGCGAAGGATCTTGTGATAAGCCCTTGCACTGAGTTCCATGCTGCAGAATGCATTTTCAAGATATGCCTGCTCTTTGGGTCCCAGCGCACAATACTTCTCTATATCTTTTGGTGTCATTTCCGAATTGAACTTAATTGAAGTTCCTTCAAATCTCTTTTCCTGTATCTTTCTGGCTTCCAAAACTCTTTTTCTGATACTGCGGCTGCTTTCATTGGCATTTTTATTCTTCACCGCCAGATCGGCAATGTCGATTCTTGGCGCCTCTACACAAATATCGACTCTGTCTAATATAGGACCGGATATATGACCCAAATACCTCTTTATGTCGGCCGGTGTGCACTTACACTTGTTTCTGTCGGGATAATATCCGCATGGGCACGGGTTCAAAGCCCCCACAAGCTGAAAATCTGCCGGATATGTATATGTCCCCCTGTTTCTTACGATATGGATGTTGCGATCCTCTAAAGGCTGGCGAAGCAGATCCAGCTTGGCTCTCGGAAATTCAGGCATCTCATCCAGAAAAAGAACTCCTCTGTGAGCCAGAGATATAATACCCGGTCGGGGAGTCGCCCCTCCCCCAACAAGAGCCGTCTCGGTAACAAGATGATGAGTACTCATGAAAGGTCTTTTAGTAATAAGAGCCTCTTCATCCGAAAGCATTCCCGCCACCGAATAAATAGTTGAAACTTCAAGGCTCTCCTCCAGAGACAGAGGCGGTAGTATTGTGGGAATTCTTTTGGCTACCATGCTCTTCCCCGCTCCCGGCGGGCCTATCAGCATGATATGATGAAAACCAGCAGCAGCTATTTCAGCAGCTCTCTTAACTGCTGCCTGCCCGTTGATGTCTGCAAAATCCAAGGTTTCATCCAGATATTCCGCATCCTCAAACATCTTTTTAACATCCACATGAGCAGGCGTTATGAGCTTATCTCTCTCTTCAACCGGCGCGTTGAGATACTGTGCAGCTTCTTGCAGAGAGCTGACTCCGATAATCTTAATACCTTCTACCACGGCACCTTCTTTGGCATTGCACTCCGGAAGAACGACAAGCTTATATCCCATTTCTTTCGCCCTTGTGACTATTGGCAGTATCCCCTTTACCGCCTTTACATCGCCGTCAAGACCAAGCTCTCCAAGAACTACCGTGTCTTTTAACGAATCAGCGCCTATTTCGCCCATGGCAGCCATTATGCCGACAGCTATAGGCAGATCCACCACTACGCCACTCTTTCTAATATCCGCAGGGGACAGATTGATGGTTATCTTTGACGGTGGGATCTTTGTACCGGCGTTTCTGAGCGCAACCTTAACGCGTTCTCCGGCTTCCCGGACATCTCCGCTCATAAAGCCAACCATGTTAAAACTTGGAAGTCCGTCACTGACATCAACCTCTACCTGCATAAGGTAGGACGCAATGCCACCAACAGCTCCCGATGTTACTGAACTGAACATTAAATTTCCTCTTTTCTACAAATAATGGGATTCCCTTGTAGACAAACACAGAAATATAAGAATTTTAGATATAAAAAAATCGACCTGCTGATTATACAACAGGTTGACCTCAAAAATCTTTAAGATTTTCTTAAGATTGAAAAATTTTCTGTTTTTTATCTGAGCATCTTGTTTTGCATGGTGTCAGGATCCTGTGCAAAAGTAAGCGCAGCCTCACGTCCGATCTTCTGGGCTCTGTAAAGATCAAGGATTGCATCATCCATTGTGATCATTCCCTGCTTTCTGTAAGTCTGCATGTAAGTGATGAGCTGATGGCTCTTTCCTTCACGGATAAGGTTTCTTACAGCACTGTTGATATGAAGCACCTCAAAAGCTGCGATTCTGGATACGCCATCATTCATTGGGATCAGCTGCTGTGATACGATAGCCTCAAGTACACCTGCCAGCTGGATCCTTACCTGTTGCTGCTGATGCGACGGAAATACATCTATAAGTCTGTCAACGGTATTGGAAGCTCCTATCGTATGAACTGTTGAAAGAACCAGATGGCCGGTCTCAGCCGCAGTAATGGCTGTACTGATTGTCTCAAGGTCTCTCATCTCGCCAACAAGGATAACATCAGGATCCTCACGAAGTGCTGCGCGAAGGGCACTGGCATAATTGTTTGAATCAGTGCCAATCTCACGCTGATTAACAATTGACATATTGTGCTGATATGTAAACTCAATGGGGTCTTCCAGCGTGATGACATGAGCCTCCCTGTGGGAGTTTATCATATCAATGATAGATGCCAGAGTTGTAGACTTTCCGCTTCCGGTAGGTCCTGTAACCAGCACCAGTCCCCTCTTTTTCTGATAGAGGTCTATTACCGAATCCGGAATTCCAAGGCTCTCTGCCGATGGTATCTGCGTTGCAACAACTCTGAAGGCCATAGCGGTAGAGCCTCTCTGCTTGAAGACATTTAACCTGTATCTTCCAACCTGAGGAATGGAAAAAGACATATCAAGCTGCCCCTTATCATCAAGGACTGCCCTCTGCTTTTCTGTCATGATCTCCTCAGCTATTGCTGCTGTATCCTTAGGAAGCATCTTGCCATACTCATCCATGGTAATCAGCTTGCCGTTGACTCTCATCTTGGGAGGAATACCGACGGTGATATGTACGTCAGATGCTCCTTCATCTTTTGCCTTTTGCAGAATATCAGTAATCTGTGACATAAACTCTCCTTATACGTATTCCGGTTCCTCCACCGTAATACCCAAAGCCTTCATTCTGGATGTATCCATGATACATCTGTTGTCCATAGTCTTCATGATATCAACAATTTCAAGGTCACCGTAGGCTCTTCTGTTTGACAGGTCAATGATGGAATTGTCTCTGAAACTTAATACTGTTGGTCTTAAGAAATCATCATCATTGGTTCTTATTACCAGCGCCTTCTCTCCGGTATTAAGCTCTACGCTGATTCCCGGGATCAGAATATTGAGTGAATTTATCAATCCGTTTACAACCTTCGGATCAAAGACATCGCTTCTGTGCATCATCTTTCTGATGACCATAACCTCCGATACCGGAGAATCATCAATTCTAACAGCTGTTTCCTTGTCAAAGATTCCCGCAACCACAAGAACCTTGGCCGCAGTCAGCGTTTTCTGGTTCTGTATGGGCTCATTGTTCCAATAATCAAGCAGTATTCTTCTGGCCTGATTGCATGCTCTCTTGATGTTTGGCTGAGAAGAAAAAGCTTCATCGATTATTGGATACCCCTGAACCTCATGGCCGTCAATGATTGATCTCTCCTCCTCTGTTGTCTGCAGCTTGGACTGAAGCTCAACAGGAAGTGTAAGCTTACCTATGTCGTGTATTACAGCTGCCATAACCGCTTCATTCTGCTCCGAGAGAGGAACATTCATGGTGTGTGTTATCATGGCCGCAAGTATGGCCACATTAAGAGAATGCTTGTAAATATAATCATCCGCGCTTCTTAGGGATTGCTGGAATGTTATCTTTTTCTTGAGGTTTCCGTAATTCTTAATTATCTGTGCACAAATATTCGGGAACTTTTCCTGCTTATGGTTCTTGATGATTCTGGCATATTCATCCATGATCTCGTTGTACATGACAGTCTGGAAACGCTCAAATTCCAGATCGTCCTGAGTCATTGGAGGAACAGGCTCAGCAGGCTCTAAGATAAAAAGACCAATAAGACCGAAGCTCTTGATATTCTCAATGCTCTGCATATCCTTCAGCACAGTAGCACGATCATACAAAAGAACACCCTTCTTACTGTATATGGGTTTCGCAAGGCGCATACCCGGCTTAAGCTCTTCACATTTTATGAATTTCATCCTGTTTGCTCCGTTTAATGAAGTTGGCTTTTAAACAATATAAACTTACTCATAATTAATTATCATGCTAATTCGCCAAAAAATCAATTAAATATCGCCAAAACAGAGATTATATTCAGGTCAGCTCATCAAGGGTACTGCCATAGGATGCAAGGAACTCGTTTACAAAATCCAGAACCTCCGGAAGTTCCTGATACAACCCCCTTATAGACTTGCCCGTACTTTCTTTTGCAGTTCTGAATTCCGAGTTGCCCGCGTTGGTCTCACCGATGCACTTAATAAGAGCAGACAGCTTATCTGCAGCTTTGACAAGTTTTCTCATGTATCGCTCTTCTTCTGTGTCTGCAGGTCTGAAGATTTCTTCAAAGGATGGGCGCAGATCATCGGGGAGTTTCTCCAAAAGTTTATCGTCGGCGATAGCCTCAACCTCTTTATAGGCGTGCTTTAAGTCAGCATTAAAGTATTTAACGGGGGTAGGCATATCTCCTGTGATGATCTCTGATGCATCGTGATAAAGACCTATAAGCGCAGCCTTGTTGGCATCAAGATTTCTGCCGTATCTCACATTGCCTATAGTACAGAGTGCATGGGCTATCATGGCAACCTCCATGGAATGTTCGCAAAGATTCTCTTCTCTGGTATTTCTCATAAGCGCCCAGCGATTTATGTATTTCATTCTTGATATAAGTGCAAAAAAGTTATAGTTCATAGTAATCCCCCTCCATACCCTTTCATAGTGGTAAAGCTAATATCCATTATAGCAAAAAATCTGCCATGACTGTGTTACTGACATCGAGACCTTTATCGGTAAGACGAAGGTATTTTTTGTCCCCCGCCGAATGCTCCAAAAGTCCGATCTTTTGGTATTTATCTATTACTTCTCCGTAAACCTCTGAGATATCTTTTCCGAAGATTTCCTTAAAACAATCAAGACTTACGCCCTGTACCAGGCGAAGCCCAAGAAACATGAATTCTTCCATCTGTGCCTGAACACTGAGCTTTTCAACATTTTCCCGTATTTTGTCAAAAGAGCTTTCTAAAGCACTCAGCTCTTTTACATAGCCTCTTATGTCCCTTGTATTACTCCATCGAACATTCCTCACCATGGATGCGGCACCTATACCAAGCCCAAGATAATCCCCTCTTGCCCAGTAAACCTTGTTGTGGCGGCACTCATATTTCTCATCATTCTCCGGTCCCAGAGCATAATTGGATATCTCATACCTGTGATATCCGCATTCTTTGAGCATTCTTTTTGTTTCGTGATACATGGTTCTGTCCGAATCCTCATCCGGAAGATCAAGCTCCATGTCGTAGAACGGAGTTCCCTCCTCAATGATCAGGCTGTAGGCTGAAATATGCTCAGGTTTAAGATCAAGAACCTTACTCAGAGTTTCCCTGTACGAATCAAGGCTCTGACCCGGAAGAGCGCTCATAACATCCACATTGATATTGTTAAAGCCTGCATCTCTGGCATTATTATAGGTCTCAAAAAATAAACTGCTGTTGTGGAGTCTTCCCAGAATTTTAAGCTCATCATCACTTAAGGATTGGCAGCCGATACTGAGTCTGTTAAAGCCTGCTTCGCGATAGGAAAAGAGCTTATCCCTCATGGCAGATGCGGGATTGACCTCTATGCTGATCTCAGCGTCATCGCTTACGTCAAACTCAGCCTTTATCATCTCAAGCAATCTGCAAACTCTTTTTTCATCTGCAAAAGAAGGAGTTCCGCCTCCGAAGAATATAGTGACAACCGTCATGTCTTTATACTCTTCTGCAGATTTCGATATCTCTTTTTCCAGAGCATCAAAGTATTTATCCATCAGCTCTTTTTCTGCATTAAAAGAGAGGAAGTCGCAATAATTGCACTTCCTCGCACAAAACGGTATGTGTATATATAAAGACAAAGTCTTTAGCGGCATACTAATCATATGTATCCCCAATCAGTCTACGTTATCCAGCTTAAGGACACTAAGGAATGCGGACTGCGGAACTTCTACATTTCCTATCTGACGCATCTTTTTCTTGCCTTCCTTCTGCTTCTCAAGAAGTTTCTTCTTACGGGTTATATCACCGCCGTAGCACTTGGCAAGGACGTCCTTCCTGTAGGCCTTGACTGTCTCACGGGCAATAACCTTGCCACCCACAGATGCCTGAATAGGTATCTCAAACAGATGCCTTGGAATCTCCTCTTTGAGCTTCTCACACATCTTACGGCCGCGCTCATAGGCTCCGTCCTTGTGAACGATAAAGGACAGTGCGTCAACCTCTTCTCTGTTGATGAGGATATCAAGCTTAACAAGATCTGACTTCTCATAGCCCTTTAGTTCATAATCAAATGATGCATAACCTCTGGACCTTGATTTAAGTGCATCAAAGAAATCGTAAATGATCTCGTTAAGCGGAAGCTCATACTTAAGTATTGCCCTTGTCTGCTCTATGTAATCGGTGCTCAGGTACTTGCCTCGTCTCTCCTGGCAAAGCTGCATGATAGCACCGACATAGTCTGTTGTAACCATGATCTCGCCGTTAACTATAGGCTCTTCCATGAAATCTATCTCTGATGGATCAGGAAGGTTTGTAGGGTTGGTCAGGTCAAACACTTCTCCGTCCGTCTTGTGAACCTTGTAGACAACGGAAGGTGCCGTAGTAACAAGGTTTAAGTCATATTCTCTCTCAAGTCTCTCCTGCACAACCTCAAGGTGAAGAAGTCCAAGGAAGCCGGCTCTGAATCCAAATCCGAGAGCCTGTGATGTCTCAGGTTCATAGAAAAGAGATGCATCATTAAGCTGCAATTTCTCCAGAGCGTCACGCAGATCCGAATAGTGAGCAGAGTCTGCAGGGTAAAGTCCGCAGTAAACCATGGGCATAACCTTCTTGTATCCCGGAAGCGCCTCCGCACATGGCTTTGCAGAATCGGTAACGGTATCACCGACGCGTGTATCCTGAATATTCTTAATGGATGCAGTGAAGTATCCAACTTCTCCGGCTGTCAGCTCATCACTTGGAACAAAGCTGCCCGGGGCAAAATATCCAACCTCAACAACCTCTGCCTCGGCTCCTGTTGCCATGAAGCGGACCTTCATTCCTTTTCTTACAACGCCGTCCTTAACTCTTACAAATACGATAACTCCCCTGTAGGAATCATAAATACTGTCAAAAATAAGTGCCTTGAGCGGAGCTGATGCATCGCCCTGCGGTGCAGGGATCTTGTGAACTACAGCCTCTAATACTTCCTCGATTCCGATGCCGTTCTTGGCAGAAATAAGAGGCGCATCCTGAGCCTCAATTCCGATGACATCCTCAATCTCATCCTTGGCTTCCTGAGGCATTGCGCTGGGAAGGTCAATCTTGTTGATAACAGGAAATACATCAAGGTCATGATCCAGAGCCATATATACATTGGCAAGAGTCTGAGCCTCGACACCCTGAGTTGCATCAACTACAAGGATTGCACCGTCACACGCTGCAAGAGACCTTGAAACCTCATACCCAAAGTCTACATGACCGGGAGTATCGATCATGTTAAAGGTATATTCCTGCCCGTCCCTTGCCTTATAGATCATTCTTACAGCCTGGGACTTGATGGTGATACCTCTTTCTCTTTCTATGTCCATGTTGTCCAGGACCTGGTTCTGCATTTCTCTTAAAGTGAGAACACCGGTTTTCTCGATCATACGGTCTGCCAGTGTAGACTTACCATGGTCAATATGGGCAACAATACAAAAATTTCTTATCTTACTCTGATCCACAATTAATTCCTCTGTATGCTATTTAATAAATCTCGTACGCTGAATTATAACATAAATTCTATTGACATCGCCATCATTTTCAACTAAAATATTTCTACGTATGTGGCATTAACTGTCCGTGTCCGGCTTAATGCACACACGAACTTTTATATACAAACTATTACATTGATTAATATCGGAGGTAATTATGGCTAATATCAAATCTGCCAAGAAGAGAGTTTTAGTTAACGAGAAGAAGGCTGCACAGAACCAGATGATCAAGTCAGCTGTTAAGACAGAAATCAAGAAGGTTAGAGCTGCTGTTGAGGCCGGTAACAAGGAAGAGGCTGCCAAGGCACTTCTTGCTGCTACATCAGCAATCGACAAGGCTGAGTCAAAGGGCGTTATCAAGAAGAACACAGCTTCAAGAAAAGTTTCAAGACTTGCTCTTGCTGTTAACAAGCTTTCATAATCATAACGATAAGAAAAGACCTTAAGCACGGCTGCTGCTTAAGGTCTTATTTTTTATCTTTTTCTTCTTTTCTTGACCTTTTCCTTCACTTCCTCAAGGTTTCCCTTGTAGTTTTCAGAAGACATCGTAGGATTTCCCTCAATAGTACGTTCTCTGTACCACACAAAGAAATTCTTAACAGGTCCCGGTGTGAATCTCGCCATGATAACTTTATATTTGGCATATAGTTCTAAAATCTCTTCTCTTGCATTTCCAACATAGGCTGCGGGATCAAGATTTATTTTTTCCCTGATGGTCTTAAAGGAATTCTCAAGTGAATCGCTAAGGCTGTCGAGTCTTACCGAAATACCTGAACCGATAGCACCTACAGTACTGCCTACTGTACTTCCGATGCCTCCGATCCTGTCACCAATTCCATCAATCTTATCTTCGATACTCTCACGTACATCCTCGCCCTTAAAGGCAATAATGGCATCAAGCCTCTTCTGCATCCTGGCCATTTCACTCTTGGCTTTCTCCATGTACACAAGCACATCCTTAAGATCGAGAGCTGTCTTGAATGCAAGCATAAAGTCAGCACTGAACATTACCAGAACAACAGCAGTTGCAACGGTAACTATGTTATAAGGAATTGATAATACAATCCTTTCGATCGGGAGCTGCAGCCAGTGTGTAAAAACCACCGTACAAAGGCCCCAGGCCAGTGTTGATTCCAGCGAAATCCTCCCCTGGAAATGAATCTTTTTATGAGAATAATCCCAGTATCTGACTTTAAAAAGAGCTTCCATCACAACCGCAGTTATGTACTCAAGAGCCGTTGCCCCGATACATCCGGAAACAAATACCAGAACAATATTTTCATAAAAAGGTTTGGATGCCAGCAGCATCATGATCCCGCCACATCCATACAACGGCAAAAAGGGTCCACGAATGAACCCTCTGTTTACAAAATGCCCTTCATGTACAGAGACATAAATCGTCTCAAATATCCAGCCAAAAAAGCTGTAAAAAAAGAACAGGAATAGCCACTGCATTGGCTGATAATTAAACATCACGTTCTCCTACGGTCACTGCTGTGGGTTAGAAAAATCTATTACGGGATTCTCAGGCTCTGTAGTCTTTTCAACGGATATAGCCTGAAGAACAGGGCCCTCGCCCTTATACTCGGGAACAAACTGTTTAACAACCTTGGCTGTTACAGTAACCCAGTCTTTCTCATTAAGCTCATCAGTTTTATCATACTCACAGGCAAAGCCCAAAAACTGCATATCCTGTGCGCAGCATGTCATTGCCATTCTACCCGGAACAAATCTGTTATCCGGGAACTCTTCAGGCTTAAGTACAAGACCTTTGAACCTTACGTTCTTACCCTCATATCTCTCAACGTGATCAAGAGCATCAAGGTAGAACATGCCATATCCGTAATTGTTAAGCTCTATAGGATCCTGGTTGAGGTCGAAAGGAAGATCCTCATCAAGAGTCACATCAACTTCGCCGTCTTTATCCTCAAAAATGATATCAGCCTTCTGATTGATGGCCTTTACATTTCTCTTGTATGAAGGAAGCTTATCCGCAAGTCCATCACACCTGTTGAACAGGATAAGGTCTGAATTTCTTATCTGTTCAGCCAAAAGAGATTTCATATTGCTAAAATAGAGTTCAAAGCTTGAGCAGTCAATAACTGTTATCTGCTGTTCAAGATTCCACATTACAGGGAGCTTCATCTCCCTGAAGTTCCACATTCCGTTGTACTCGATAAGAATACGCTCGGGGTTATGCTTGGCATCAAGTGCAATGAGCTGATTGGGATTAAAATCCTCTTCCTCTTCAATGTACTCAATTACAGTATTTGTGCTCTTTAAAAGCTTCTCATCATAATCATTCTCGCCCTCTTCGCAGACAATAAGAAGAGTCTTGCCCTTTGTCCTGAAGTACGGCTGAGCTATTGTGTAGCGGAAAAAGTCAGTCTTCCCCGCATCCAAAAATCCATTAATAATATATACAGGTTTCATCATCTCGCACCTCGATAATTCTGCAAATTATTGGTAAAAGACCTTATGCAAGTCTTCTAAAGAGTTTCTGAAGATTATCTTCGTTGAGCTCTGAGCCGATTACGCAGAACTTACCTGTAACGTCAGCTGCTCCTGTTCTTACATCAGACTCCCCCGGAACATAGTCAAACTCGATCCATGATCCGTCTGTTGATGGAACTACTCCCTTGGTACGAAGAACGATACCATAGGTCTCCTCGTCCTCAAGCTTTGAGAGCATTCCTTCGATCTCTTCCTTAGTGTACTTAAGGGGAGTCTCCATACCCCAGCTCATGAAGATATCATCGGCGTCATGATGATGGTGTTCATGCTCGTGGTCATGCTCATCGTGGTCATGGTGATGCTCATGATCGTGTTCATCATGGTCATGGTGATGGTGTTCATGTTCATCATGATCATGGTGGTGCTCATGATCGTGATCATCATGGTCGTGGTGATGGTGTTCATGCTCATGTTCATCGTGATCATGCTCATCGTGATCGTGGTGATGATGGCACTCACACTCCTCATCATCGCATTCACCGTCGGGATGTGCGCTGTAGATTACAGAGCCGTCCTCAGCTATAGTCTTATGGCTGCCATGGTCATGATGATGATGGTGATGATGATGCTCCTGCTCCATAACAAGCTTAAGGAGCTCAGCTTCAAGATCATTATTACCCTCGAAAGTATCAAGTATCTCTTTTCCTGTGATATCAGCAAGTGGTGTTGTAATAATAGTTGCTTTCTTGTTGTGCTCACGAATAAGCTCTACAGCAGTCTCAATCTTGGCCTGATCAGCCTTGTCAGTTCTTGTAAGAATGATTGTTCCCGCATTCTCAATCTGATTAATGAAAAACTCACCGAAATTCTTAATATAAACTTTGGCCTTAGTTGCATCAACAACCGTAACAGCACTGTTAAGCTCCATATCCTCATTGGCATCGGCAATATTCTGGATAGCTCTCATAACGTCTGAAAGCTTACCTACACCTGAAGGCTCAATGAGGATTCTCTCTGGTGCATACTGATCCATTACCTGCTTAAGGGATGTCTCAAAATCACCCACAAGGCTGCAGCAGATACAACCTGAATTCATCTCGGTAATCTCGATTCCGGACTCCTTAAGAAAACCTCCGTCAATACCGATCTCACCAAATTCATTCTCTATAAGTACTACCTTAGTTCCGGCAAGAGCTTCTTTCAAAAGCTTCTTTATAAGAGTAGTTTTTCCGGCTCCCAAAAAGCCTGAAATAATATCTATTTTTGTCATATTTTCTCCAATCTGCACATATTGTGCTATAACCACTACAACACATTTATTCTATGCAGATGGATTCTGAATGTCAAGAAAGCCTCATACATCAGATCAGTATGTCACATGCGCACCGACTATCTGATTTGCAACCTTTCCGCATCCCCTCGCATACTGAATTTCAACCACATTGGCTGCTTCTTCTTCAGTTGGTTCAAATGTCCACTTGTCCACAGTATCTGTTCCGCATTGATGACCTGTCGGTATCTCCCAACCGGGGTAGTCTCTATATACCGGCTTCCATGAATCACAGTGTCTGCATCCCCAGTATTCATAAGGTTCTCCTTTGTCGTCATGTGAAATCAGCATCTCATAGTCTCTGAACACAGGAGCCGTAAAGCTGACATGATAGTACGGTCTTGTAAAACAACCATTCTGCTCCGGAGACAGATACTCATCCCCATACGAGTCTCCATGCATATCTCCGTCATCTCCTATGCCATCCTGACCGTTTGTATGATGATGATACGTATAACTGACATTACCTGTCAGTTCTTCAACCTTTATTTCAGTCTTAATGCTCATGATTGCGTTATATATTTCCTCAAAAGTAGCATCACTGGCAACTTGAATGTTTTTTGTCGCTAATGCAGAAGCCACCAACTGTTTTCCATTAGCGACAGATGTAAAAGAATCTTTTACCGACTGATGATACTCTGAAAGGAGCTGCTTGAGTTCCTGAGTATTGCTGTTCTGCCCCTGGACAATGCTGGAATACTGATTCGCAATATTTGTGTTCAAGCTGTTGAATCCGTTATCCATACTTGAATTCAAGGAAGTAATATTCTTGCCAAGTTTTTCATTCATTGAATTGATATTGTTTCCAAGATTCTGATTCATGGAATTTATGTCTTTTCCAAGTTTTTCGTTCATGGAATTTATACCTTTTCCAAGGTTTTCATTCATGGAATTCATACCTTTTCCGAGATTCTCATTCATTGAGCTTATGTTATTTCCAAGGCTCTTTTGCATACTGTTAATATCACTGCCCAGACTCTCTTTCATGGAGCTGATATTATTCCCGAGATTCTCATTCATAGAGTTAATGCCATTTCCGAGATTCTCGTTCATTGAGTTAATATCTTTTCCAAGATTCTCATTCATTGAGTTAATGCCATTTCCGAGATTCTCGTTCATTGAGTTAATATCTTTTCCAAGATTCTCATTCATTGAATTAATACCATTTCCGAGATTCTCATTCATTGAACTGATGTCTTTTCCAAGATTCTCGTTCATAGAACTGATATTATTGCCAAGACTCTCATGCATATTATTGATATTGCTGCCAAGACTCTCATGCATATTATTGATATTGCTGCCGAGGCTCTCATTCATTGTGCTGATATTATTTCCAAGATTCTCATTCATGGAATTGATATCTTTTCCAAGATTCTCGTTCATAGAATTAATATCTTTTCCAAGATTCTCGTTCATAGAGTTAATATCTTTTCCGAGATTCTCATTCATGGCACTGATATTATTTCCAAGATTCTCATTCATGCTGTTAATGCCATTTCCAAGATTCTCGTTCATGCTGTTAATGTCATTTCCAAGGCTCTCGTTCATTGTGCTGATGTTATTACCAAGGTTATCATTCATATTACTGATATCTTTTCCAAGGTTATTGTTCATATCGCTGATATTTTTTCCAAGATTATCATTCATATTGCTGATATTTTTTCCAAGATTATCATTCATATTGCTGATATTTTTTCCAAGATTATCATTCATATTGCTGATATCTTTTCCGAGTTTC